>NZ_LGQU01000042.1:0-174426 GCF_003115935.1 Azospirillum sp. TSH20 | reverse complement strand
CCGGCCCCCGCCGATAGTCGAGGGTGAGCCATCCTCACTGCTGAACTGGAACGCCCGATGTCCGCGCCCTCGCTGTCCGCCCCCGCCGCGCGCGAGCCGATCCACACCCGCCGCGTCACCTGCCAGGGCTTCCGGCGCGCCGACGGGCTGTGGGACATCGAAGGCCACCTGACCGACGTCAAGAGCTACGGCTTCCACACGGAGGAGCGCGGACATCTGGAGCCGGGAACGCCGATCCACCAGATGTGGATGCGCCTGACGGTGGACGACAAGCTGACCGTCCAGGCGGTGGAGGCGGTGACTGAACACAGCCCCTACAAGGCCTGCGGCAGCATCACGCCGCGCTTCCAGCAGCTGGTCGGCCTGCGCGTCGGGCCGGGCTGGACCCGCGCGGTGAAGGAGCGGCTGGGCGGGGCGAAGGGCTGCACCCATCTGGTGGAGCTGCTGGGGCCGCTGGCGACCACCGCCTTCCAGACCGTCTACCCGATCCTGGCGCGCGAGGCGGCGGAGCGCGCCAAGGCAGCCGGCAAGCCGGCCCAGGACGACGGCAAGCGGCCGGTCCTGCTGAACATGTGCCACATCTTCGACAGCAACGGGGAGGTGGTGCGCAAGCACTGGCCTGCGCACTACACCGGCGGGGAAAACGAAGACGCCCGTGAAGAGGCGGCGGAATAGGCTGCGGTCTCCAGCAAATCCGCTTGGCAAATCCGCTGGGGAAATCCGCCGGGCGGGTGCCGAACCGGTCCCGCTCAGGCGTCCAGATGGGATTGGGTGGAACCGGTCAGGGCCGGACCGGGTGACGGGAAATTGCCGCCGACGGCGACCGCGGCCTTGACGCCTTCGGCCTCGTCGGACGGCGGCAGGTCGAACGGCGTGCCGACGAACGGATCGCTGCCGCCGTGTCCGGCGCGCTGATGGCCGTCCTCGGTGCAGGCCCGGCGGTAATAGGAGGCGATGAAGACCCGCACCGCGGAGGTCAGGGTGACATCCGCATCCTCCGGGTTGATGCCCCGGCGGCGCGCCTGCTCTTCGATCCGCTCCTTGATCTGGGTGCAGAGACGGTTGACGGTCAGACCTTCCCGACGGCCGATATCCTCCAGAGCATCCCACATCGACGGCTCCAGCCGCATGCTCGTGCGGTGCCCGCCGATCATGATGTTCTGGCTCCTCAACGGTTCCACCCCCGTCTGGGGAGTGTTCACCCGCTTCTTCTTCGGCCCACGCTTCGCCATCCGCAGCCCCTTCCACGAAGCCGCCGGCGGACATGCGAAGTTTGTGTCCGCCACGGCGCGATAAATGGTTGCATATATCGCACTTTACTAAACGTGGCGGGAAATGCAACCACGCTAGCGTCTTTCATTCTTATATGATTTCCTAAAATCGACTCTTGGTTGCATCCATATGTATGCTATTTCCGGCGTCCACCCGCCCATTATTTGGAGCGTGCGAACGGTCGATCGGTGACGGCGCTTGATCCGTTGGTCCGATCAGGCCCCGGCTTCGCCGGGGGCGTAGGTGGTCAGGCCCAGCGCATGCACCCGCTCGCGCAGTTCGTCGGCCAGCAGGGTGTAGATCATCCGCTGGCGCTCCACCCGCGACTTGCCGGCGAAGGCGGCGGAGACGACGGTGACGTGGAAATGGGTTTCCCCGGCGGCGTCCGCCCCGGCATGGCCGGCATGTCGGGCGCTGTCGTCGACGACCTCGAGCCGGTCCGGGGCCAGTCCGGCGGTCAGCTTTTCGCGGATGCGGGTGGCGTATTCCATGGCGGGTCCTGATGTCTGGGCACTGGTCGGGAATGCGTGGGACGGGCGGCGCCGGGCAAGCGATTCCCGACGGCCGCGCCGGCAGCCAGGAGAGGGTGCGGGCCCCGCTTCTGTCAAGCGCCTGTCAAGCACAACGCCCCACGGATTGCGGATGACGGAAGCCCGATTCGGCGCGCTTGCCAGAGGCATCGGCTCTTCCCATACTTGGCCGATGACCAGGAACCGCACCCGCTCCAGTTACGACAGCTATGCCGCTCCGCGTGCGGCCACCCGTGTGTGCGACCACCCCGAGTGCGTCGCCGCGGGCGAATACCGTGCGCCGAAAAGCCGCAGCAGTCTCAACGAGTACTGGTGGTTCTGCCTGGACCATGTCCGGGAATACAACCGCGCCTGGGACTATTACGCCGGCATGTCGACCGACCAGATCGAGGCCGAGGTGCGGCGCGACACCACCTGGCAGCGGCCGAGCTGGCCTCTCGGCAAATGGGCGACGCAGGAGCGCTTCATCCGCGAGCGCGTGGTCAACGGCTTCAGTTTCGAATTCGGTCACGAGGCCGGCAAGACGAAGGATGAGGAGAAGGCGCACCGGCGCCACCACGCCCGCACCGACGAGGAAAAGGCGCTGGCGGTCCTGGAATTGACGCCGCCCGTGGACTTCACACGCATCAAGGCACGCTATCGGGAGCTTGCGAAAAAGCATCATCCCGATGCCAATGGTGGCGACAAGGCTGCGGAAGAACGCCTGAAAGAAATCAATCAGGCCTACAATACGCTGAAAGCCTGTTATGCTGCCTGAAACCCCGTTGGCGGGCCGGGTCGATCCCGCGGCCGCCGGACAACCGACACTCGCTGGAACGTAAGAACCCGACCCATGGCTTCCCAAGGAGCGACCCAGGCCAGCTCGGCCCTGTTCGACCACACGCCCGACACCACCGTCTCGGTGCGCGAGGTCTTCGGCATCGACAGCGACATGCAGGTGCCGGCCTTCAGCCAGCGCTCGGAGCATGTCCCCGACCTCGACAGCGCCTACCGGTTCGACCGGGACACGACGCTGGCCATCCTCGCCGGCTTTGCCTACAACCGCCGCGTCATGGTCCAGGGCTATCACGGCACCGGCAAGTCGACCCACATCGAACAGGTGGCGGCACGGCTGAACTGGCCCTGCATCCGCGTCAACCTGGACAGCCACATCAGCCGCATCGACCTGATGGGCAAGGATGCCATCGTGCTGCGCGACGGCGTGCAGGTCACCGAGTACCGCGAGGGTATCCTGCCCTGGGCGCTGCAGCATGCCTGCGCCCTGGTGTTCGACGAGTATGACGCCGGCCGTCCCGACGTGATGTTCGTGATCCAGCGCGTGCTGGAGGTGGAAGGCAAGCTGACGCTGCTCGACCAGAACCGCGTCATCCGCCCGCATCCGGCCTTCCGCCTGTTCGCCACCGCGAACACCGTGGGCCTGGGCGACACCACCGGCCTGTATCACGGCACGCAGCAGATCAACCAGGGCCAGATGGACCGCTGGAACATCGTGGCGACCCTGAACTACCTGCCTGTGGATGCCGAGGTGAAGATCGTCCAGGCCAAGGTCGCGTCCTATGACGACGCCAAGGGCCGCGACACGGTGGCGTCGATGGTGCGTCTGGCCGACCTGACCCGCGCCGGCTTCATCAACGGCGACATCTCCACCGTCATGAGTCCGCGCACGGTCATCACCTGGGCCGAGAACGCGCGCATCTTCAACGACGTCGCCTTCGCCTTCCGCATCACCTTCCTCAACAAGTGCGACGAGGTGGAGCGGCCGACAGTCGCCGAATACTACCAGCGCTGCTTCGGCGTCGAACTGCCGGAGACGGGGGTCCAGGCGAACCTCGTGTGATGATGGTGTTCGGCCGCGGAACTCGCCAGGACAGTATCCGCCTTGCGCAGGGTCGCGGCCACGCACACAAGATCGACACGGATGTCACGGATTTAAACACGGATGTCACGGATGAAGGTGAGCCTTGGCGACGCGCTGGATGAATTGACCAAGCGCATCGTCGGCGCCGCGTTCGCCGTACACAACGGCCTCGGTCATGGCTTCGTCGAAGCAGTCTATAAAAAGGCTTTGCTGCGCGAACTGGCGGACTGCGGACTGGAGGCCGCTGCCGAGGTACCGTTCCAAGTCCGTTACAAAGGCGACCCGGTGGGCAGCTATTTCGCGGACATCGTCGTGGAAGGGCAGGTCATCATCGAGTTGAAAGCATGCGAAGCATTGGGCGACTCACATGTACGGCAGGTCTTGAACTACCTTCATGTCAGCTGCTTGCCCACGGCTCTCTTTTTCAACTTCGCAGAGCCGCGCCTAGCCATCAGGCGTGTACTGCCACGGTCAAGACATCCGTGAAATCCGTGTCTACATCCGTGACATCCGTGTCAATCTTGCCCACCGCGCCTTAACTTTACCCAAGAACAAAGACGCCCCGCGATGACCACCCAGAACGACACCCCCGTCGAGGCCTTCAAGCGGT
Organism: Azospirillum sp. TSH20; assembly: GCF_003115935.1. Classification (NCBI taxonomy): domain Bacteria; kingdom Pseudomonadati; phylum Pseudomonadota; class Alphaproteobacteria; order Rhodospirillales; family Azospirillaceae; genus Azospirillum; species Azospirillum sp. TSH20. The sequence goes on along the minus strand of NZ_LGQU01000042.1, from coordinate 170,156 downwards.
CCACCACCGCCACGGTGCGCGCCATGTCCCGCCGGGCGGAGGTGCAGGTGGGCTTTTCGTCCGATCCGCCGGGGCTGTCGGGCCAGCGGGTGCGGGTGCCGCTGCCGGCGCGCGATCTGAACCCGGTCGAGGTCGCCAAGCTGCGCGGGGCGGCCGATGCCGTGGCGCTGCGGCTGCGCTATCACGATTCCACGGTGCATGCCCACCGCATGCCGCTGGGCGATGCCGCGCGTCAGGCCTACGATGCGCTGGAACAGGCGCGCTGCGAAGCGTTGGGCAGCCGCGACATGGCCGGTGTCGCCCATAACCTCGAAGCGGCGCTGGAAGACCGCTACGCCCGCCAGGGCCTCGACCGCGTCGAGGATCGCGGGCAGGTGCCGCTGTCCGAAGCGTTGCGGCTGATGGCGCGCGAGGCGATGACCGGTGCGCCGCCGCCGCCTGCCGCCGCCCATGCCGTCGACCTCTGGCGTCCCTGGATCGAGGAGCGGCTGGGCAAGGATATGAAGGGGCTGGCCAACTATGCCGGCGACCAGGAAGCCTACGCCAAGGCCGTCCGCCGCCTGCTGGCCGACCTCGACATGGAAGTCGGGCAGGAAGCCGACCAGGAAGAGGAGGAGGATCAGCAGACCCAATCCTCCGAGAACGACGAATCGCCGGAGCACGGCCAGACCCGCGGCCAGGACGAGGACCAGTCCGACTCCGAATCCATGGCGTCCTCCGACATGCAGGATTCGTCGGAGGCCGGTGAAAGCGCCGAGGAAGGCGCCGGCGAGGAAAGCGACATGGAGATGGGCGAGGGCGAGGGGGCGGAAGAGCCCGCCGGCCCCGGCCAGCCCTGGCGCAACGACCTCAACCGCCGCAACGAGCCCGACCCCAACGCCTACAAGGCCTTCACCACCCAGTATGACGAGGTGGTCGACGCCGCCGACCTTTGCGACCCGGCGGAGTTGGAGCGGCTGCGCCACCTGCTGGACCAGCAGCTGCAGCATCTGCAGGGCGTGATCTCCAAGCTGGCGAACCGGCTGCAACGCCGGCTGATGGCCAAGCAGCAGCGCTCCTGGAATTTCGACCTGGAGGAGGGCATTCTCGACGCCGCCCGCCTGGCCCGCGTCGTCGCCAACCCGGTGCTGCCGCTCTCCTTCAAGGCGGAGAAGGAGATGGATTTCCGCGACACCGTGGTGTCGCTGCTGATCGACAATTCCGGCTCGATGCGCGGCCGGCCGATCTCCATTGCCGCGATGAGCGCCGACATCCTCGCCCGCACGCTGGAGCGCTGTGCGGTGAAGGTGGAGGTGCTGGGCTTCACCACCCGCGCCTGGAAGGGCGGACAGGCGCGCGAGGCCTGGGTCGCCGCCGGCAAGCCGGCGCATCCCGGCCGCCTGAACGACCTGCGCCATATCGTCTACAAGGCGGCCGACATGCCGTGGCGCCGCGCCCGCAAGAATTTGGGGCTGATGCTGCGTGAAGGCATCCTGAAGGAGAACATCGACGGCGAGGCGCTGCAATGGGCGCACAACCGCCTGCTCGGCCGGCCGGAACAGCGTCGCATCCTGATGGTGATCTCCGACGGCGCGCCGGTGGACGACTCCACCCTGTCGGTGAATGCCGGCAACTATCTGGAACGCCACCTGCGCCAGACCATCGAGCAGATCGAGACCCGCTCGCCGGTGGAACTGGTGGCGATCGGCATCGGCCACGACGTCACCCGCTACTACCGCCGCGCCGTGACCATCGTCGATGCGGAGCAGCTGGGCGGCACGATGATGAACAAGCTGGCCGAACTGTTCGACGAGGACGACCGCCGCGGTGGCCGTCGCGGCTGGCGTTGACGTAAGGATAGGAGCAAAGGTGTTTCCAGATTTATCAGTGACTTATCTGGAAATGCCACCCCGGTTCAGGGTGTATCCTTACCTGCAAATGCTGGTTTGACGCCCTCTCCCACGGCGGGAGAGGGAAGGGCGGACTGCGGTGCCACCCCATTTGCCGGCACCGCCGGCTTTGCCGCGTCCTTCTTCTCCTCCTCCAGCACCAGACGCCAGAGTTCGGTCATGCCGGTGCGGCCGCGCAGCGAGCGTCCACCCTGGCGGACCAGTGGAACGGCGTCCTTGCCCTTGGCGGCGGTGACGCCGCTGGTCAGCACGATTACCTCGGCGTCGCCCTGAAGGGCGGCCGACAATTCCTCGATGCGGGCGGCGACGTTCACGGTGTCGCCGACGATGGTGTAGTTGATCCGGCTGTCGGAACCGATGTTGCCCACCACCACCGGGCCGCTGTGCAGCCCGACACGGACATGGATCGGCGCCCGGCCGGCGGCGACGCGGCGGCGGTTGTCGGCGCGGATGGCGTGGTGGATCGCCAGCGCGGCGCGCAGCGCGCGGACGGCATGATCCTCCTGCGCTTCGGGCGCGCCCCAGAAGGCCATCAGGGAATCGCCGATGAACTTGTCCACCGTGCCGCCTTCCGCCTCGATGCAGGCGGCGAGCAGGGTGAAATGCTCGTTCAGCAGGGCGGCGGTGTCGGCGGCGGCCATATGCTCGGCCATGCGCGAGAAGCCGCGGATGTCGGTGAACATCACCGTCACCTCGCGCTGGACGGAATCGAGCCCGCCCTCGGTCTCGCGCTGGCGCATCAGGCGCAGGACCAGCGCCTTCGGCACATAGGTCTCGAACCAGCGCAGGCCGGCGATCATGGCGTTGAAGGCGGCGGCGGCGCGCGCCATTTCGCGCAGGCGGGAGTCCGGCAGGTCGGGGATGGCGCGGAATTCGAAGGCGCGGACGCGGTCGGCGGCCTCGGCCAGCCGAGCCACCTGCCGGCTGATCCGCCGCCCGACCAGCAGCGCCACTCCGACCGACACCAGCAGGATGGCGAAACCGACGGCGCCGGTGACATAGAGCCGGCGGATCTCCACCCCCATCTCGCCGTCGCGATAGCCGATGCCGATGATCCAATCCTGCTGGCCGTACCCCGCCATCTTGCGGGTCAGAAACATGTATTCGCTGCCGAGAACGCGCACGCCGCGCGCCTCCACCCGCTTCTTCAGCGACTGGACCGGCACGCCGCTGGACCACAGCGCCGCCAATGCCGGATCGTCGACCTGATCGATGCGCGGCAGCGGCGGCCCGTCCAGCTTGCCGGAGAAATCGAAGGTCCGGCCGACCAGCGCCGGATGGGCCAGCACATGGCTGTGGTCGTACAGCACGAAGGCGTTCAGCCCCTGCTCCACATACAGCACCTGCAGGAAGCGCGACAGGTCGCCCAACGAGACGCCGACCGCCACCTGCCCCAGATAGCGGCCGTCGCGCCGCACCGGCTGATAGAGGGTGACGAAGCTGTTCTGCGCCTCCTTCAGCCAGCGCGGGTCGGCCCAGCTGGCGGCGCTGCGGTTGGGACCGTCCAGAACCTCCGGCGGGATGTCGCTTTCGCCCTGCATGTCGAAGGGCTCGGCGATCAGGTCGCCGTTCAGCCGGCCGACGCGGACCCCGGTCAGGTCGGGGCGGATGAAGGCAAGGCCGGTGACGTCCGGCGCGCCGGCCAGCGCACCGCGCAGCGTGTCGATCATCGCCGTGGTGTCGCCGGCGCGCAGATCGCCGCGCTCCACCAGCCCGGCAACGAAGCGCGCCATCTCCCGCGCGGGGTCGAGCTGGTGGCGGACCCGCACCTCCACCCCGGCCAGCGCCAGATCGGCCTTGTCGTTCAGCAGGGCGAAGGTGTTGGTGGTGGCGCTGACCAAACCCAGGACGAGCACGCTGGCGACCGCCGCCAGCATCAGGGAGCCGAACCCCGCCACCAGCACCGCGGCAATGGGCAGCCGCAGCCGCCGACGCCCGGCGGGCTTCGGCGGCTGCGCCGGCTTCGCAGCCTTGGCCGGTGCGATCGGGGCGCGTGCTGACGGGGTGTCGGACATGCGCGGCAGCCTACCCGCCCGTCCGTCCGGCGGCAACCCGCCGGGCTGTATCCTTACGCGGATTTCATGCGGCCACGCTCGTGATTGCGGCGAGGGGCTGTTCGCCCCCTATTCGCCAACGATCACCTTCACCCGGTGGCCGGGCTGCAGGGGTGTTCCGGGCGGCAGGTCGTTGATGATCCGGAACAATTCCTCGGCGTAAGGTTCCTGCGGCATGCGGCGGACGAAGCCGTCGACGCTGTCGCCGGGCCGCACCGTCGTCACCTGGACGCGGCGGGGGCGGTAGCGGGCTGCCTCCTCCGCGGTCAGGCGGTGGAAGCTGTTGGCCGCCGCCTGGAAATCGGCATCGAAACGCGCCAGCGCCCCTGCCGGCGCCAGGAAGGTGAAGCGGTACATCTTTCCGTCCGGCGCGCGGATCGCCACCAGCCGGATGTCGGCGCTGTCGCCGTTGGACTCGCCGCGCGTGGTGGCGGTCGCCGCCGGCATGCCGCCGATGGTGATGCGCTGGACGTTGGACAGGTTGGCCCCCTTGCCCCAGACACCGGTCAGGAAGGCGACCGGGTCGGAGACGCCGGCGGCCGATCCGCCGTCGAAGGCCATGGCGGTGCCGTTCTGCCCCTTGGCGACCACCTGATCGGCGCCGTTCAGCAGCGCATAGCCCTGTGGCACGGTGAAGGCGATCCCCAGCTGCGGGTGGGCGAAGGTCCGGCCGCGGACATAGCCGTTCTCCGGGCTGTCGCCATAGATCATGCCGTCGACCGCCGCCAGGTAAGGATCACGCGGGCGGGCACCGCCCTGCGGCATCTTGCGGGCGAGATCGGCGGCGCGGCGAATGCGGTCCTCGGTCGCCGGATGGCTGGCGAAGAAGTCGAAGCCGCCCTCGCCCTTGTTGCCGGCGCGCAGCCCCTCATACTGGCTGTCGCGGCGCAGCGTCTCCAGGAAGGTCGCCATGGCGAAGGGGTCGTAGCCGGTCCGCCGCAGGGTCTCGACGCCGAGCTGGTCGGCCTCCAGCTCCTGCTCGCGGGAATAGCTGGCGACCACGGCGGTGCCGCCCAGCCCGGCCAGTTGCGCCAGCGTGTCGTTGCCGAACACCATCCCGACCCCGGCGGCGAGAATGCCGGCGATGGTCTGCCGGGTCTGGCGCTGGGCCGAATGATGGGCGGTGACATGACCGATTTCGTGCGACAGCACCCCGGCCACCTCCGCCTCGTCCTCCGCCAGCGCCAGCAGGCCGCGGGTGACGTAGACATAGCCGCCGGGCAGGGCGAAGGCGTTGGCCACGTCGCTGTCCAGCACGGTGAAGGTCCAGGGCTCGCGCGCCAGCGCGGTGGTGGCGGCAAGCTTGCGGCCGAGCTGGTCGATATAGCCCTGCAGCTTCGCATCCTTCACCGCCCCGCCGAACTGGGCCAGGATCTTCGGATGCTCCTGCGCGCCGAGCGCCGCCTCGTCGCCGCCGGACAGGACGTTGTCGAGCAGCCCGGCCCGGGCCGGTGTGTCCAGGACGGGGATGGCGGCCAGCCAGAGCGCGGCCAGCGCTGGCGCCAGCTTGCGGAACGGCTTGCGGAAGGAGACGTGGGTCGGCATACCGGTCAGAACCCCGCCCGACGGTGGATGTTCCGCAACGACGGAATTCCCGATGCGACGTGTCCCGCTTCCGCTTGTGCCCTTGGCCCTCCTGCTGCTGTGCGGACTGCTTCTGGCCGGTGTCGCTTCTGCGGAGCCGCTGCGGGTCACCGCCGTACTGGACGGCGACACGCTGGAGCTGGAGGACGGCCGGCAGGTCCGGCTGGCGGGGATCGAGGCGGCCAAGCCGCCACGCAACGCCGGCTCCGCGGCCAACCCGGCCGACGGGCGCATCTGGCCGCTGGCGGAGGCGGCGACCAGGGCGCTGAGCGATCTGGCGCTGGACCGCCGCGTCCTGCTGCATGGGCCGGCGCCGGTCGACCGCCATGGCCGGCTGCTCGCCCATCTGGTGCGGGAGGATGGCCTGTGGCTGCAATCGGCGCTGCTGGTCCGCGGGATGGCGCGGGTCCACACCCGGCCCGACGTCCGCGCCTATGCCGCCGAGATGCTGGCCGGCGAGGATGCCGCGCGCAATGCCGGGCGCGGGCTGTGGCGCAGCCGGGTCTATGCCGTGCGCGAGGCCGCCGACGCGGACGAGCTTACCCGCGACCGCGACAGCTATCAGCTGGTGGAGGGGGTGGTGCTGGCGGTGTCCAAGGGCGGCGGCGAGACCTGGCTGGATTTCGGCGCCGACTGGCGCAACGATGTCACCGTCCATATCGGCCGCGCCGCGATGCGCGAGGTCACCCGCGCCGGCATCGATCCACTGTCCTACGAGGGGCGCCGCGTGCGCGTGCGCGGCTGGATCACGCTGCGCAATGGGCCGATGATCGAGATCACCCACCCCGAGCAGATCGAACGGCTGGAGCGGGAACCGGCCTCCGCCGCCTTGCTAAGCGCCAAGCCGGACGGTGAAGACCCTTGGGATGAGGACGAAGCGGAGGACGACCCGGAATGATGAAGCCGTCGATTGCGCGTATGGGCGGGCGCCTGCTCGCCGCCTTGATTCTTCTGCTTGCCGCCTTGCCTGCGCATAGGGCGCTGGCCGGCGGGCCGACATTGACGATCGCCGTCGCCGGGGCCGAGCGGGTGTTCGACCGCGACGCCCTGCTGGCCCGGCCCGACGCGGTGACCGTCGACATTCCCGCCGACATCTCCTATGGCCGGCCGACGCGCTATCGCGCCGTGCCGCTCGCCAGCCTGATCGGCATTGGCGATTTTCCGCCCGACACCGTGCTGGAGGGGGTGGCGTCGGACGGCTTCACCGCGCAGCTGCCGCCGGAGCTGTGCCTGCGCACCGGTGCTGACGGCGCCGTCGCTTTCCTGGCGGTGGAGCCGGCCGACCGGCCCTGGCCCAACCTGCCGGGCAAGGAGGTCTCCGCCGGTCCCTTCTATCTGGTGTGGGTGCGGCCGGAGGCGTCGGGGGTGCGCAGCGAACAATGGCCCTACCAACTGGCCCGCATCGTCGCCTCGGACGATCCGTTGCGGCGCTGGCCGCAGCTGGCGGTCGAGCCGGGGCTGGCCGCCGACTCGCCGATCCGCGCCGGTCAGGCGGTGTTCATCACCCAATGCATGGCCTGCCACACCCTGAACGGCGCCGGCAGCGCCACGATGGGGCCGGACCTGAACCGGCCGATGAACCCGACCGAATATCTCACCCCCGCCGGACTGAAGAGGCTGGTCCGCGATCCCCGCTCCGTCCGGACATGGCCCAACCAGCAGATGCCGGGCTTCGATCCGGCGATGCTGAGCGATGCCGATCTGGACCGCGTCGTCGCCTATCTGGGCCACATGGCGGGACGCAAGGCACCCTGAGAAAAGGTGCCCTGAGAAAAGATGCCCTGAGAGGCGGCGTCACAGGATCGCGTTGAAGTCGTCCAGCAGCGTGGCGATGCGGCCGCTGTCGCTCTGGTCCATGATGACGCGGGCGCGGCGGCTCGCCTCCATCAGGTCGAGCGAGCGGATGCGCTTCTTCACCGCCGGCACCGACAGCGGCGCCATCGACAGCTCGCGCACGCCCAGCCCCAGCAGCAGCGCGCAATAGCGCGGGTCGCCGGCGATCTCGCCGCAGACCGACACCGGGATGCGGGCGCGCAGGGCGGCCTCCACCGTGAACTGGATCAGCCGCAGCACGGCCGGATGCAATGGGTCGTAGAGGGTGGCGACCTGTTCGTCGGCGCGGTCGATGGCCAGCGTGTACTGCGTCAGGTCGTTGGTGCCGATGGAGAAGAAGTCGGCGGCATAGGCCAGCGCGTCGGCCGCCAGCGCCGCGCCCGGCACCTCCACCATCACCCCGACCGGCGGCAGCGGATCGGCGATGGCGACGCCGCGGCGGCGCAGACGGCGGGCGACCTGCCCCATCATCTCCCGCACCTTCTGCACCTCGGCGACCGAGGCGATCATCGGCAGCAGGATGCGCAGCGGCCCATGGGCGCCGGCCCGCAGCATGGCGGCGAGCTGGGTCTCCAGCAGCTTCGGTTCGCGCAAGCCCAGCCGGATGGCGCGCAGGCCCAGCGCCGGGTTGGCCGGCTCGCCATAGCGCCCCGCCATCCAGCCGGCCAGCTTCTCGCCGCCCAGATCCATGGTGCGGGCGGTGACGGTGCGGCCGCCCATCCCCTCGATCATGGTGCGCAGCACGGTGTACTGCTCATCCTCGTCGGGCAGATGGTCGCGGTTCATGAACATGAACTCGGTCCGCAGCAGGCCGATCCCCTGGGCGCCATGTTCCAGCGCCTGATCCAGGTCGCGGGGCAGCTCCAGGTTCGCCATCAGCGTCACGGCGGTGCCGTCGCGGGTGACGGCGGGCAGCTTGCGCAAGCTCTTCAATCCCTGGCGCTCGCGTTCGCGGGCGGCCCGGCGTTCGCCGTAGTCGTCCAGCACGTCGGCCGGCGGGTCGATCAGCACGCGGCCCTGCATCCCGTCGACGATCACCGTCACGCCGTTTCGCACGCCGGCGAGCAGGCCGGGCGCGCCCAGCACCGCCGGCAGGCCGAGCGAGCGGGCGAGGATCGCCGTGTGCCCCTCCGCCCCGCCCAGCACGGTGGCAAAGCCGCCGACGACGGCGGGGTCGAGCAGGGCGGTGTCGGCCGGGGTCAGCTCCTCCGCCAGGATGATGCTGCCGGGGGCCAGGGTGCTGAAGGCCCGGTATTCCTGCTTCATGAGGTTGCGGGTCAGCCGCCGCCCGACCTCGCGGATGTCGTCGATTCGGCCGGCCAGATAGGCGTCGTCCATGCCGGCGAAGGTGGCGGCGATGGCGGCGATTTCAGCCTGGATGGCGGCCTCGGCGTTGACGCGGTCCTGCTTGATGCGATGTTCCACTCCGCGGGTCAGGCGCGAGTTGGTGACCATCGACAGGTGCGCGTCCAGCAGGAAGCCGATCTCCTCCGACGCCGAGTCGGGCAGGACCAGCGCCTTGCTCTTCAGCTTCTTGATCTGGCGGCGCGCCTTGGTCGCCGCCTCGTTGAAGCGGGCGACCTCCGCCTCGACCGCGTCGGGCTCGATCACATATTCGGGAATGGCGACGGCGCCGCTTTCCACCACATGGGCCGGGCCGATGGCGATGCCGGGCGACACGCCGAGGCCGCGCAGGGCGCGCCCGGAACCGCCGGCAGACGTGCTCCAGGACTCGAGCGAGGGCGTTCCGCCGGAACCGCCGCGGTCGGGGCTGGCCACCGGGCCACCGGCGGGGATGGCGGCCGGAACGGTGGAGGGCAGGTCACTCTTCATCGAACTTGCGGTTGATCAGGTCCAGGAGGGCGTCCATCGCCGCGTCGGCCTGGGCGCCGCTGGCGCGCAGTTCCACGCAGGTCCCCGGACCGGCGGCCAGCATCATCAGCCCCATGATCGATTCGCCGGACACCACGGAATCGCCGCGGCGCACCGAGATCTCGGCATCGAAGGTGGCGACCAGCTTGACGAACTTGGCCGAGGCGCGCGCGTGCAGGCCGCGCTGATTGGTGATGGTGGCGGTGCGGCGGATCTCGCCGTCGGTCGGCGCCATGTCGTCGGGGTGGCTCATCGCGGGCGGTTCAGTCCGACAGGAGGGTGGAGGCGACGTTGATGTATTTCTGCCCGGCGTCGCGGGCGGCGATCACCGACTTGTCGAGCGGCTCGGTCTTGCGCACGCTGGCGAGCTTGATCAGCATCGGCAGGTTGACGCCGGCGATCACCTCCACCTTCGCCTTGTCCATGATGGAGATGGCGAGGTTGGAGGGCGTGCCGCCGAACATGTCGGTCAGCACCACGACACCCGATCCGTCATCGACCTCCGCCACCGAATTCAGAATGTCCTGGCGGCGCTGTTCCATGTCGTCGTCCGGCCCGATGCACACGGCGCGCACCTGCTGCTGTTCGCCCACGACGTGGAACAGCGCGGCGATGAACTCCTCGGCCAGCCGCCCGTGGGTGACAAGAACCATACCGATCATGGGACATCCTTCAAGGTTGGGTCCTCCCCGGAGACCTGCGCGAGGGCCGGTGCCGCAAGGCGCCTGCCCTCATCGCATCTGGATCGTTGGTTGGACGTATGGTCGTCAAGGCGCAATTTGCATCATCCCTGATGAGGGGCCGAGTGGGGGGCCTGATTGCCGCCCTGGGCGTTGGCGGCCCCGGCCGCGGCCCCGGTGCGCAGGCCCTGCCGGTCCAGTTCGCGATGGCTCAGGTTGACCCGCAGCCCCTGCTCCTTCAGCCATGCCGCCAGCCGTTCGGCGACGAAGACCGAGCGATGCTTGCCGCCGGTGCAGCCGATGGCGATGGTCAGGTAGCTCTTGCCTTCCTGGTTGTAGCGCGGCAGCAGCGGGCGCAGCAGTTCGGTCAGGTTCCGGAAGAAGGCCGGGTAGTCGGCGTCGCCCTCCACCCGCGCGGCGACGGCCGGATGCAGGCCGGTCAGCGGCCGAAGCTCCGGATCGTAATGCGGATTGGTCAGGAACCGCACGTCGAAGACCAGATCGGCTTCGCGCGGAAGTCCCTGGCGGAACGAGAAGGAGGTCACGAACACCTGCAGGGCTGCCTGGGCGTCACGCCGGAAATGTCCGGACAGGATGCGCCGCAAATCGTGAATGGACAGTTGCGTGGTGTCGATGGTGACGTCGGCCTCCTCCTTCAGCGGGAACAGCAGGGCGCGTTCGCGCTGGATGCCGTCGGGCACCGTGCGGTCCTCCGCCAACGGGTGGCGGCGGCGGGTTTCGGTGAAGCGGCGCTGCAGCACCTCGTCGCCGCAATCCAGGAAGACCAGACTGACGTCGAGGTCGTCGTCGCCCCGCAACTCCTCCAGCTCGTCCAGGAAGTTCTGCGCGGAAAAGTCGCGGGTGCGGCTGTCGATCACCAGGGCCAGCGGCCGGCGTTTCGGGTCGGCCTGCCGGATCAGGGCGGGGACCAGCGACAGACGTAGATTGTCCACCGCCTCGTAGCCCAGATCCTCCAGCGCCTTCAGCGCCACCGACATGCCGGCGCCCGACAGGCCGGTGACCAGCACGACGCGCCCGCGGGACGCAATGGTGGTGGCGGAATCGCCCAGCCCTTCGGAAGACGGCACGTCGGGAGATGTCATGATGTGACCGGGCTCGGCTGGGCGGACAGGCTGGCGGGCACCCGGTCCAGCCGGCCGCCGCACAGGCTGGCGGCGGCAAGGCGGATCTTGGCGGGGGTCGAGGCGTCGAAGGCGCAGAGCCCGAGGCGGGGCAGGGCGACACCCAGCAGCGTCTCTGTCTCCGCCTCCGGCAGGCGCTCCACCTCCGGACGGGAAACCAGATCGACGACGAGACCGACGGGAGCGGACGGGGTCGAGGGAACGGGCAGGATGCCGACGCCCCGCACCTCCAGCAGCCCGGCCAGCGTGGGCGGGGAAGAGGCGGTCAGGCGGCCGGGCTCGCTCTGCAGCACCACCCGGTCATCCGCGACCAGCAAGGCGCCGCCATCGATCAGTCGCAAGGCCAAATCCGATTTTCCCCGTCCGGACTCTCCACGCAGCAGCACGCCGATTCCGGAGAGCAAGACGCAGGTGCCGTGAATCGTCACCATAGTCTGGCGAAGGTGAGACGTGGCGCCGATTCTGTCAATGGAAACGGAACGGTGGCTCATGATGTCAGGCGGGGAAACCTGTCCGGGCTCCCCCATCCGCTTCCGACCGTTCTTTCGGTCTGATTGATAAGGCGGTCTGATTGATAAGGCGGCGTGATGGATCGGGCGGTGGGGTTCCTCAGGCGCCGGCTGCGCCGCGGGGGGTGCGGCGGATCGCCTCCAGTTCCATGGCCAGCGCGTCGCGGCGCCGGATCATCTCGTCCAGATCGTCCAGCTCGGCCGCCTCCTGGCAGGCGTCGCGGAAGTCCTTTTCCCGCTTCAGCCGCACCAGCAGGACCTTGTAGTTGTCGGCGATGCTGGCGAGGTGGCGTTGCGCACCCTGCAGCGCTTCCGCCAGCTGCGTCCGCTCCTGCGCGGAATCCCGCATCAGCTTCGCCAGCTCGCCCTGCTGCCGGCCGGCATCGCGGATCAGGCGGGCCAGACGGTAACGGCGCAGATCGACGACCTCCGCCGAAGCGGCGTCGATGCCGAAGGAGCGGCGGCCGGGGCTGCGCGGAAACTGCACGGGGGAATCGGGTGGAGCGGACTCAGGCATGGCAACCCCACATCCTTGTTCCGGGCTGTGGCCACCCTCTTCCGGGCGTAGGAGGCAAAGGCAAACAACCGAACCGATATGGTCCGAGCGCCTCGGCAGCCGGCAGGAGAGAACGACCCAAGCCATGATCGGTGCTTACAGGCGGCTTGTCTAGCCGAGAGTGCAAAGGATGTATGAAATTCCGCAGAGCTTCTTACAGCAGAGGCAGGGTCACGACGAAGTCGGCACCATCGATGCTCCCATCCGATATCTTCCTATTTTGCGCAAATACTGAACCGTTGTGCGCACCGACTATCTGCTTCACGATCGATAGTCCGAGACCGGAGTGGGTGCCGAACTTTTCGCCCGCCGGCCTTTCTGTATAGAAGCGGTCGAAGATCGCCTCCTCCTTCCCCTCCGGGATGCCCGGTCCCTGGTCCGACACCACCACCGTGACGCTGCGGCCGCTGCGCCGGGCGGTCAGCCGCACCAGACCGCCGGGTGGCGAGAAGGACAGGGCGTTGTCGATCAGGTTCTGGAACAGCTGGGTCAGCCGGCCCTCCAGCCCCGGCACCACCAGCCGCTCGCCCGCCGGCACGTCCACGACGACGCGCGGCGGCGCGGCGGCGGCCTCTCCCGTCCCGCCGGACGACACAGGCTCATCGACGGTTTCGGCAACCGTCTGGCGCAGTTCGGCCAGCATGGTCAGCAGCATGCCGATGTCCACCGGCTCCGGTTCCGCCCGCGACAGTTCGGCATCCAGGCGGGAGGCGTTGGAGATGTCGCTGATCAGCCGGTCCAGCCGCTGCACGTCGTCGGCGATGATCGCCATCAGCCGGTCGCGGTGGCGCGGATCGCTGACGCGGCCCGCCGTCTCCACCGCGCTGCGCAGCGAGGTCAGCGGGTTCTTGATCTCGTGGGCGACGTCGGCGGCGAAGCGTTCGATGGCGTCCATCCGCGTCCACAGCGCGTCGGTCATCTCGCGCAGCACGCCGGACAGCTCGCCGATCTCGTCGCCGCGGCGGGTCAGGTCGGGAATCTCGGCATGGCGTCCGTGGCTGGTGCGCAGCCGGTCGGCGGCCTGGGCCAGCCGGCGGATCGGCCGGGCGATGGTGCCGGCCAGATAGAAGGACAGCCCCACCGTCACCAGCAGCGCCACCGCGAACACCCGCAGGATGTCGAAGCGGACGGAGCGGATGGCGCGGTCGATCTCACCGCCGCCGCGGGTCAGCAGCACCGCGCCCAGCACCTCGCGGTAGCGCTGGACCGGCACCGCCACGGTCAGCAGCAATTCGGGATCGCCGCCGGCCCCATCGACGCGCCAGACGGTGGCCGCCGCCTCGCCGCCCAGCGCGCGTTCCACATCGGGGTTGGGCTCGCCCGGCTGCTCGCGGTAGACCGGCAGCCCCTCGCGGCTCGGCACCACGTCGATCAGGCGGGTGTAGAGGTCGTTGATGGCGCGCGACAGCGGGTCGCCGGCCGGCGGGGAGGGCAGCTCGCGGATTTCGATGCGGCCCTGCGACCCCACCAGCACCCGGCTGTCGGACAGCATGCGCCCGTCGATGTCGTACAGGCGGGTGCGCGTCGCCGTCGCCTCCGCCAGGCGGCGGATCATCGGCCGGGCCAGTTCCGGCGCCAGTTCGAACCGCTCGCCCCCCTCGTCGCCGGTGGGGGAGGGGGCGGTCAGGATGCGGTTCACCGCCCCTTCGCCGAGCGCCGAGGCGAAGATGCGCGCCTCCGTCTCCAGCGCCTCGGTCTCCGCCTGGATCAGCCGGTCCTGATAGCGGCCGAGATAGAGCAGGCCGGCCATCAGCAGGACCAGCGCCAGCACGTTCACCGCAAGGATGCGCAGGGTCAGCGGCGACACGCGCCGTCTGGTCCTGCCCCGGCCCAGCGTGGACACCGCGCTATTCCTTGTACCGGTAGCCGACGCCATAGAGCGTTTCGATCTGGGAGAAGTCGGGGTCGACCGCCTTGAACTTCTTGCGCAGCCGCTTGATGTGGCTGTCGATGGTGCGGTCGTCGACATAGACGTGCTCGCCATAGGCCGCGTCCATCAGCTGGTCGCGGTTCTTCACATGGCCCGGCCGCTGGGCCAGCGCGCGCACCAGCAGGAATTCGGTCACGGTCAGGTCGATCGGCTGGCCCTTCCAGCTGCAGGCATGGCGGGCGCCGTCCAGCAGCAGCGGGCCGCGGGTGATGAGCTGGCCCGGATCGGCCTCCACGGTCTCGCCGCGCAGCGCCTCGCGCCGCAGCAGCGCCCGGATGCGCTCGATCAGCAGGCGTTGCGAGAAGGGCTTCTTGATGTAGTCGTCGGCCCCCATGCGCAGGCCCATCAGCTCGTCCAGCTCGTCGTCCTTGCTGGTCAGGAAGATGACGGGTATCTGGCTGGTCTGACGCAGGCGTTGCAGCAACTCCATGCCGTCCATGCGCGGCATCTTGATGTCGAGCACGGCGAGGTCGGGCGGGCGCTGGCTCAATCCGCGCAGCGCCTCGGCGCCGTCGGTGTAGGTGCGCACGTCGAAACCTTCGGCCTCCAGGGCGATGGAGATCGAAGCCAGGATGTTGCGGTCGTCATCCACCAGGGCGACGGTGTGGGCCATGGTCGTAACAGATCCTATTGAAACGGGTCAGGTCAGGTCGGGGTGGTCGAAGTGCCGGTTCTCAGAAATGTTAGCGGAAACATCAGGCATAGGAGGAGTGGTCATTCCAATACTTTATGCCAGAGTCCAGGTACCAGAGGCAGTTTTCCCTTTTCCCGCAGCATTTGTATGGTCCAATATGGCGGCAATGCGGCGCCGAACAACGGTGCCGCGCGGGAGAACGCACTCGTTTTGGAATGAGTTTTTCGAACGCCCTTCCCGCGTCCTCTCCGGCCGGCGCCACGCCGGACGGCAAGGAGGGCGCGACGCCGCCGGGCACCGGCCGGAGCGGCCCGGAGTCCGCCATACAGGATCCGGCAGCCATGGCTCCGGCAACCGTGGCTGCGGCCTTGCGCGCCCGGCGCCTGATGCGTGCCTGCGACCGCGCCGCGCTGGCGACCGCCCAACGGCCGGCCGATGACGGTGCGGTGGCGGAAGCCGCCGGCTGGCCCTATCCCTCGCTGGTGCTGGTGGCGTTCGATCATGACGGCAGTCCGCTGCTTCTGCTCTCCACGCTGGCCGACCACACGCGCAACCTGCTGGCCGACGGCCGGGTCGGGTTGCTGTTCGACGGCACCGCCGGACTGGCGCAGCCGCTGACCGGCGCCCGCCTGTCGGTCCTGGGCCGGGCGGAGCGGTCGGACGATCCGATCCACCGCGAGCGCTATCTGCGCCGCCACCCCGACGCCGCCTTCTATGCCGGCTTCGCCGATTTCGCGATCTACCGCGTGTCGGTGGAGCGCGCCCATCTGGTCGCCGGCTTCGGCCGCATCCACTGGCTCTCCGCCGCGGAGCTGGACCTGCCCGCCGCAGCCCCCGCCCTGGCGGCGGGCGAGGCGGCGCTGCTCGACCGCCTGAACGGCGCGGGGTACGGCCCCCGACTGGCGCCCGCCGCCGATGGTGAGGGCGACAGCTGGAGCCTGACCGGCGTGGACCCGGAGGGATGCGATCTGCGACGCGGGGGGTACGTCGCCCGCGTCGATTTTGAGCAGAGAATCCATGACCCCGAATCGGCTAAACTGATGCTGGACACGCTGATCCGGCCGCAGGACGGGTCCGGACAACCCGGAGGATCGACATCCGGGACCGAAAAGGCTGGAACCGAAACAGCCGGCGACGAGGGTGCCTGACGGACCCCAGCGCCGGGAAGAACAACAAGAAGATAAAAAGAAGAACAAGAAGAACGGTCAGCAAAAAAGATAACAACGAGAGAGACGAGAAGCCAACCGTCAGCCTGAACGACCAGCCGAGAGGTCGCTTCGACACCACCGGGCGCCGCACCAAAAACAAGAACGCGGCGCGCGGGCACGCGCAACCAGGAGAACACTTCAGTGGACCATAACGGATCGACCCGTTTCCCGTCCGGGCCATTGGCCCCCAGACCTGTCGCCTCAGGACCACCTTTTGCACCGTATCGTCGCCGCACCCTGCCGGTGCAGCGCATCGCGGCGGGTTTCCAACCCGGCCGCCTCTTCGGACCGGCGCCCCGCTGATGCGGCGGCCGCCTTCCATCTGACGACACGACAACGGACGAAAGAACGGCCGGACCGGCCGCGGGACCCCCGGCGAGGGGCATGCCCGGGCGCAAGGGGACCGGCCCAGCCTTCGAGAGGGACGATATGACTGGACATACGCGGACGCGGAACAAGAAGCTCCTGGCCTGGGTCGAGGAGATCGCGCTGAAATGCAAGCCGGAGCGCGTTCACTGGTGCGACGGGTCGCAGGAAGAATATGACCGTCTCTGCAACGAGATGGTGGAAGCGGGCACCTTCATCCGCCTGAACGAGGCCAAGCGCCAGAACTCCTTCCTCTGCCGCTCCGATCCGGGCGACGTCGCCCGTGTCGAGGACAGCACCTACATCTGCTCGCGCACCCGCGAGGAAGCCGGTCCGACCAACAACTGGATGGACCCGGTGGAGATGAAGGCCAAGCTGGACGGCCTGTTCGAAGGCTGCATGCGTGGCCGCACCATGTATGTGGTGCCGTTCAGCATGGGGCCGCTGGGCTCCGACATCGCGCACATCGGCGTGCAGATCTCCGACAGCCCCTATGTCGCGGTCAACATGCGCCTGATGACCCGCATGGGCCAGAAGGTGCTGGACATCCTGGGCGACGGCGACTTCGTCCCCTGCCTGCATTCCATCGGCGCCCCGCTGGAGCCCGGCCAGCAGGACGTGGCCTGGCCCTGCAACGCCGACAACAAGTACATCGTCCACTTCCCGGAAGAGCACCGCATCGTCTCCTACGGCTCCGGCTATGGCGGCAACGCTCTGCTCGGCAAGAAGTGCTTCGCGCTGCGCATCGCGTCCTCCATGGGCCGCGAGCAGGGCTGGCTGGCCGAGCACATGCTGATCCTGGGCGTGGAAAGCCCGACCGGCGAGAAGACCTATGTCGGCGCCGCCTTCCCGTCGGCCTGCGGCAAGACCAACTTCGCCATGCTGGTCCCGCCGAAGGAGTTCGAGGGCTGGAAGGTCCGCACCATCGGTGACGACATCGCCTGGATCAAGCCGCAGCCCGACGGCACGCTGCGCGCCATCAACCCGGAGGCCGGCTTCTTCGGCGTCGCCCCCGGCACCAGCGTGAAGTCGAACCCGAACGCGCTGAAGACGCTGGACCACAACGTCATCTTCACCAACGTCGCGCTGACCGACGATGGCGACGTGTGGTGGGAAGGCCTGACCGACGAGGCGCCGGCCCACCTGATCGATTGGCAGGGCAAGGACTGGACGCCGGGCTGCGGCCGCGTCGCCGCCCACCCGAACAGCCGCTTCACCGCCCCGGCGGCGCAGTGCCCGTCGATCGACCCGGCCTGGGAGGATCCGGCCGGCGTTCCGATCAGCGCCTTCATCTTCGGCGGCCGTCTGTCGAAGACCTTCCCGCTGGTGTTCGAAGCCTACAACTGGCGCGAAGGCGTCTATTGGGCCGCGACCATGGGCTCGGAGGCCACCGCCGCCGCCGTCGGCCAGGCCGCCATCCGCCGCGATCCGTTCGCCATGCTGCCCTTCTGCGGCTACAACATGGCCGACTACTGGAACCACTGGCTGTCGATGGAAGGCAAGATCGAAAGCCTGCCGCGCATCTACCGCGTCAACTGGTTCCGCAAGGACGAGAACGGCAAGTTCGTCTGGCCGGGCTTCGGCGACAACATGCGCGTGCTGAAGTGGATCGTGGACCGCGTCCGCGGCCGTGCCACCGACGTGGCGGAATCGCCCTTCGGCTATTCCCCGCGCTACCAGGATCTGAACTGGTCCGGCCTGAACTTCCCGGCCGACAAGTTCGCCAAGATCATGGACATCGACCGCAAGGAGGCCGAGGCCGAGGCGCGGGACCAGGAAGAACTGTTCAACCGCTTCGGCGACCGCCTGCCGGAGGAGATCGAGCAGCAGCGCCTCGCCCTCCTGAAGCGGCTGGAGAACAGCCCGGACGTCTGGCGCATCGGCTGACCGGCCGAAGCCGTCAGTACGTAAGGCCTGTCAGCAGGTAAGGATAGGGGCTGCCGCAAGGCGGCCCCTTTTCCGTTGCGGCGGTGAAGATGAACGGGAATTCATCCGAAACCGCCTCGCCGGCGCTGGGGTCGGGGGGCGGGATCGCCGAGGTTCAGCCTTTGCAAGGCGATGCCATCCTTACCTGCCGCATTTGCCTGTCGGTGATTTAACCGGCGTGTCAAAAAGATCGGGCATAAAGTCGCCCGCGCCGGTTCGCGCATGCCAGGGAGGGCGAGTCATGTCCGATCATCAGATTCCACCGCAGGATGGCCCACCGCAGGATGGTGACGACTCCGCGGAACCGACCTTCCAATCGGCCGAGCATGAGGACGCCAGCGGCCTGCTGTCGTCCAAGCGCCAGCCCTGCGCCATCAGCGGCAAGCGCCGGCCGAAGCGCGACCTGATCGCGCTGGACGCGCTGCGCCCCAGCCTCGCCGACCGCATCCGCCACGACCACCCGCATCTGGAACCGGACGCGCAGATCAGCCGGCAGGAGCTGGCACGCTACCGCTCGCTCTATGTCGCCGAGTTGCTGAAGGAGGAGCATGGCGAACTCAGCGAACTGGACCGCGAGGTCGCCGAAAGCCTCGCCCGGCACGAGACGCTGGCCGAGAACCCGGAGGAGGAGTACGACGACCACCGCACGCTGGGCGAACGGCTGTCGGACGGTCTCGCCAGCTTCGGCGGCAGCTGGGCCTTCCTGATCTCCTTCGCCGTTGTCCTGTGCGTGTGGATGCTCATCAACATCCTCGAAGGCGAAGCGCGGGCCTTCGATCCTTACCCCTTCATCCTGCTGAATCTGCTGCTGTCCTGTCTGGCCGCCATCCAGGCGCCCGTCATCATGATGAGCCAGAAGCGGCAGGAGGCGAAGGACCGGCTGCGCTCCGAAAACGACTATCGCGTCAACCTGAAGGCCGAGCTGGAAATCCGGCATCTGCACGAGAAGATGGACTATCTGATCCAGCGCCAATGGCAGCGGCTGACCGAAATTCAGCAGTTGCAGCTGGAAATCATGCAGGAAAAACGGCTGCGCAAGTGAACCGGATACCGCCCGACAAGAGCATCGCCGGGCGGCGCATCAGCGCTTGCGGCGGCCGTCCAGTTCCAGCATGCCGCGCAGCGCGGCGATGGTCTTGCTGAGCGGTGTCGGTTCGCCGGCGGGCTTGGTTTCCGGATTGGCGGGCTTTGCCGTCTCCGGCTGAACATCCGGCAGCTTGGCATTGGGCGGCGGCCCTGCCTCCGGCGCGGCCGATCCGCTGCGGGCCGGCGGGCGCGGTTTGGCGGCGCGGGGTTTCGGCTGGGAAGCGGGCGGCGGCGAATCCGGCTGTATCTCGTCCTCGATCAGCCCGCGCAGGGCCTTCATCGCCTCCTCGATCTCGCGCTCCTGGGCGGAGCGGCGGCCGGCGGGTGCCGGGTCCTTTTCCTGTTCCGGTTCCTGTTCCGGGGCAGCAGCCTCCGGCACCGGATCGGGGTCACCCCAGCCAGCGGGCACCGACCAGTCATCCTCGCCCCGGTCAGGTGCCGGATCATCCGGCTCCTCGCGACGGGCGGGCTTTTCGACCATCCTGCCGGCGTTGCGGGGTCCCTTGGCCGGCGGCGGCGCAGCGTCCTCCTCTTCCTCCGCCGGCTCGTTCGCCGCGTCCTCGATCATGGAGCGCAGGGCGGCGAGAGTCCGATCGAAGCCTTCCTCATCCTCCGGCGGCGGAGGCGGGCGCTGGGCCCGGCGTTCGGCGCGATGCTGGTCGAAGTCCAACGGTTCGGCAGGCGGCGGCGCGGGCTTCGCCGGACGGGAGGCGAGAGCCGGGGCGGGCTTCTCCGGGTCGCGGATGGCGAAGGACAGGATCTCCTCCTCCGACGGTTCCTCGCCATCCGGACCGCCGTCTTCGGGATCATCCTCCTGGCCGTCGTCCCCGGACTCCAGGTGCCAGGGATCGGCCCCCGCGTCCGCGCCGTCGTCCTCGAAATCCCTGCGCACCAGGACCTTGTGCGAGAAGACCGGCGGCTCGTCCCCGCCCCGGTCTTCCCCGCCCAGGTCGTCCTCACCCTGATCGCCGCCATGCAGGTCCGGCCCCTCACCGGCGGGACCATCAGCAGGCGGGTGCTCGGCAAAGCTTGCAGCGCGGGCGGTCTGGGGAGCAGGCGCCGGGTCGTCCTCATCGTCGTCGGAGCCGTAGGCCTGCGCCAGCAACCGGCGCATCGCCATCAGCGTCTCGTCACCATCATCTTCTTCGGGATCGCCAACTTCGAAGTCGGCACCGTCCGGGGCACCGGCGTCGGCGACCTCCTCGCGGGCTGGCTCCGGCCGCTCGTCGTTGGCGGCAGTCCTGGAATCGCCCGTCGCCGGCTTATCGTCCCAATCGTCATCCCAATCGTCGGGCGGCGACGGGCGGCCCAGGCGCGCCGCCATGTCGGCGAGCGAAACGGGTTCCCACAGCGGAGCGGCGCCATCCTCCGCCGGACCGTCGGCCACGAGATCGGACAGCGGACGTTCCAACACCGGCTTGCCGCGAACGGGCGCCGGTGAAGGGGGAGGGGGGGCGGGCGGCTCCTCCGCATCGGCCGTCCTGTCCCGGCCGCCGTCACTACCGCGCAGCGAGGCGAGCAGCCCGTTCAGCGCCGCCAGCGGCGCATCGAAGGACGGCTCGTCATTGCTGGCGGCGGGGAGGCCGGCGGCCAGGGGTTCGGCCAGGATCGGCCGGCTTTCGATGTCGCGGGAGTCGCAGCGCGAGCAGCGGTAATGCGGCGCGATCGACAGAACCGGGTAATTGGGGCCGAAGCGCCGTTCCAGCATGGCACGGGGCAGCACGCCGCCATGTCCGCAGGTGCGGCAGCGCAGTTGCACGTCGGCGTCGATGTCGCGGAGGAACAGCATACGGGCCATGCCGCGCAGTATAGCGGCGGCCCCGCGGCTTTCCCATTCGTTTCAGTGCTGCCCCGGCCCCATAGGTCCCGGTTCTGCGGGACGGGTCAGACCGCGTGGGTGACGGTGAGGCCCTGTTCGGACAGGCTGTCGGAGATGTCCTTGAACTTCCGCAGATAGCGGGTGCGGTAGGCGTCGAAATCGGCGGCGATGGCCGCCTCGGCGTTCTTGGACTTCTTGAACTCGGATACGCGGTGGGCGTTCTCTGCGCGGTACAGGGCGAAAGCGCCCTTCGTCACCAGATCGTTGCCGACCGGGTCTGCATTTTTCGATTTGTCGCTGTTCATCAATCCATGTCCAGATGGAGTGGACATCCGGCCACCGGGGTTCGATGAGCGGGGCCGGATGATCGGAGCCGGTAATCGGCGGGGGCTGCGATACGACCCTACAGCCGTATCAATGCGTTGCAGCCACCGGTAAAAGCCTACGCCCGCTTTCCCACACCCGCAATGCTGCGACGCACTATCATGCCACCACCCCGCGCAGGGCGGCCATGCGGTCACGGTCGACGCGGATGCGGTCGAGATGCTGGGCGATCACCGCGGTGATGGGCAGGGGAAGCTCTTTTGCCATCGCTTCTTCGTAACGGCGCAGGCATTCGCTTTCACCGCGCTCGACCTCCTGGATGATGGTGACGCGGTCATGGCCGAGCACGGCGGATTTCAGTTCCAGGAAGAAGCGGTGTGCACCGCCCAGCATGGTGCCGCCCATGTCCGGCGCACCGCCCTGTTCGGCGACCAGCCGCTGAGTCTCGCGCACGATGGCACCGCGCTGGGCCGCGAGATCGTTGAACAGAGCCTTCAGATCCTCGTCCTCGGCGGATTCCGCCGCCTGCCGGTAGCCTTCGTGGCTATCCTCGACGATGCGGATCAGGTCATTGAGCGTATCGACGATCTCGTCTTTTTCCATGGCGGCAGGCCCTCCCATGCGTCCCCTACGCTGCCACAACCCGGCGGCGGGCCCGAATGTTCCAACCTGCCGCCGGGGGCAATACCAGTGCGACGGGCCTGACGCCGGTGGCCGTACCCTTACGCCGACGCTTCGGACAGACCGCGGGTGGTGGGCGGTTGGCGGCGGATCGGGCTGCGGAGCATCCCGGCCCGCCACAGGCCGACGCAATGCCCGCAGAGCCCCATCGCGTCCGACACCAAGCCGAAGGCCGATCCTGCCAGCAGGTTGTGCCCAGCCCCGACCATCGTCGCCATGACGAAGAACACCCGCATCCGTCCGACCGCGGTCTGCCAGCGGCCGAGCGTCGCCAGCAGGAAGCCGGTGGCCGACAGCGCCGACATCGGCCCTTGCCAGCTCAGCACCGCCACGGCGAGCGCCGCCGGCACCGTCAGCCCATAAAGCAGACCGAGCGTCCGGGATGGCTGCCGTTGGACGCGCACCGCCATCTGGATCAGCCCCAGCCCGCACATCAGCATGGCTGTCCAGGCGCCCAGCAGCAGGAAATGGAGCAGGAACAGCGAGGAGGCCGCCGCCTGCGCCGTCAGGATCGCCCGCCGGCCGCCGAGAAGCGTCGACAGGGTGGCGGCCGACAACCCGGCAATGCCGGTCATGACAACCGGCGAGATCGTTGCGGGAAGGGCCGAGAGGGTTGGAAGATAATCGAGCAGAAATACCGTCATGAAGCGCCTTCGCATGAAAAACATGCCGCAGTGCAGCGAAGGCGGCGGACGCTAGTCCCGGACGGTTAACCAGATATGAACATCGATGTGACCGGAAACAGACCAAAAGATGGTCGCGGCGATGTCCCCGACAGTTTGGAAACGCAATCATGTGGAGCTTGCGGATAACTCCGGTGATTATTGTATGTCCTCTGCCTCGTTGCCCCTCCGTTGAAGGGGTTGTGAAGGGTTTGTCAGGAGGCGGCCCGACGATTTCGGAGAGGATCCCGACCATCCTTGCCGTTGGCTTTGAAGGCGTGCGGCGGCATTCTCGCACCGTCACGGCAGAATCGTTATCGACTGTGTCATTATCGACGCTGCCGGACCGGGATCGGGGGATCATCCGGTAAGTGGCGCAATCCGGACGAACTGGGGGAATCATCATGGCGCTGTACGGCCGCCATCCTGCCTCGCTTGGCTGGGAACCGAAGCCGAAATCGGGCAAGACCGGCGAAGCGCGGGGCCACAGTGGCCGTGCCGGTCGCAACGGGCATCTGTGCTGTGGCTGCGGCCGGCCGATCCGCGCCGGCGACCCGCATTGGGCCGGACATGGCCATCAGAACCCCTGGCACTATGCCTGTGCCGAGCGGGCCGGTCTTACATGGTCATGGGCGGGCCGCCCGGCCGAACCGCCGCTTCCGGCCGCGGAGATGGACTGACCACGCCGCCATTCGCCCCGGCCTGCGCCTCTTCGCGCCCACGGCGGTAGGCGTCGCGTTCAGCCTCCAGGATGGCGTCGGCCAACCGCCGTTCGAACTCGCGCTCCACGAGGGCGGAGAACAGGTCGATGCGGAAGCGGGCCTGCAGGGACCGGCTCAGCCGGCGGGCTCTTTCGATCGGCGGCATCGGCGTTCTCCTTTCGGCTGAGGGACAATGGCGCCCAGCTTCAGGGATTGCGGGCGATCCCGGCAACCGCGCCATCGGCGAACCGCCAACGCAAAGGAGAGCGCCCATCCGCACCCCTTGGTGCAAACCGCTCGTCAGAAAAATCGGATTTTGGAAGGGAGCGGCTCAAGGCCGGTTGCCATGCAGGCGGCACGGCGTTTGGAGCGGGTGAAGGGAATCGAACCCTCGTCGTAAGCTTGGGAAGCTTCTGCTCTACCATTGAGCTACACCCGCGCGCCCGCTGTTTATAGGCGACTGCAGCGGCGGATACAAGAGCGGAATCAAGCACTCCCGGGAGCGGGATCGGCGACCGGCGGCGCGGGCGTGGCGGTACTCGTGGCGGTACCGGCGGCGGCCGGGACGGCGGCGTGCTTCGCCGGGGACGGCCCGTCGGGGCGGCCGGAGATGGCGCGGGCGACACCGTCGGCGATCACGCGCTGGCAATGCTCGGCCAGCGCCTTGCGGCTGCTGAAGCCGTCGATGGTCACCGGCGGGTGGAACTCCACCTCCACCGTCATGCCGCCCAGGCGGAAGGCCTGCCACAGGTGCGGCGCCAGATCCATGTCGCCGTACCACGCATAGAAGGGGCGGAAGGCGAAGCCCATCGGGATGCCGTCCAGCCGGGTGGCGGCGATGCTGACCGGCTGGACGATGAGCGGACGGCCGTCGATGCGGCGGGCGGCAACGGCGAACAGGGCGGTCTTGAAGGGCAGCGTGCGGTTGCCGTCGCTGGAGGTGCCCTCCGGGAACAGGATCAGGCTGTCGCCGGCATCCAGACGGCTGCCGATGTCGTCACGCTGCTTGTCGACCGAATTGCGTGCCTTGCGTTCGACGAACACCGTGCGCTGAAGCCGGGCCAGCAGGCCGAAGAAGGGCCAGCTCCCGACCTCCGACTTGGCGACGAAGGACCCGGGGATTTGCGAGCCCAGGACCGTAATGTCCAGGTAGGAGGAGTGGTTGGACACGAACAGCACCGGCCCGTCGGCCACCCGCTGGCCGCGCACCACCACGTCCAGCCCCATCAGCCGGGCGCAGACCCGGTGGTAGAAGGGCGGCAGGGTGCGGCACAGCCGCCAGCCGCGCGCCACCGCCAATGCCTGCAGCGGGATCAGCAGAAGCGTCCACAGCAGGTACAGCGTCAGGCGCAGGGCGCCGCGGCCGGACGACCCCAGGGCGCGCGCGGTGCGGGTCATGATCGCCTCAGCCGGTTTGGCTGTCGCGGCTGCGACGTTCGTAATGCTTGAAATACTTGTCGGTGATCAGATCGGTCTTCACCACGATGCAGACGTCGGTGGTGTTGAACTGGTGATCGATGACCGCGCCGTCGCCGATGAAGCCGCCGAGCCGCAGATAGCCCTTGATCAGCGGCGGCAGGATATTCAGCGCCCGCCGCGGGTCGATGTGCTCCTTCGCCATCCGGTCCAGCGACACGAAGCGTTCCGGCAAGGCCGTCGCCCGCAGATCCGCCGGGGCCAGATGATGGTGGTAGAGGTAGGACAGCGGCTCCGCCATGGCATCCGGATCGGTGCCGGGCAGGCTGGCGCAGCCGAACATCAGGGCGATGTCATGCTGGAACACATAGGCCGCGATGCCCTGCCAAAGCAGCTGCATGCTGCCGCGCGTGCGATAGCCGGCGTCGACGCAGGACCGGCCAAGCTCCAGCACCTCGCCGGGATAGCTGGCAAGGCGGCCGATGTCGTATTCGTCGCTGGAATAGAAGCGGCCGACCTTCTCGGCGGCGGGACGGCGGATCAGGCGGTAGGTGCCGACCACCATGTCGGGGCCGTTGCCGCGGGAATGGTCGATGACCAGCAGATGGTCGGCGACGCCGTCGTAATCGTCGAAATCGCGCCCCCGGGCCTGCATCTCCGGGGAGGGGATCGCCGCCATCTCTTCGTAGAAGACGCGGTAGCGCAAGGCCTGCGCCCAGTCGATCTCCTCCGCGGAGCGGGCCAGCCGCACTTCAAGCGTGCCGAGGCGGATGCCGTCGGTCAGCTTTTCGCCGGCGGTCGCTTTTTCGATGGTGGCGTCCTCGGGTGCGGACGCGTCGCTCCGCTCCGGGCTAGTCCGGGTCATTCCCGGCTGGTCCAAGCTTGCATCAGCCATGTCGACGGTCCGCTGCGATGGTTCTCGACTGTGCGCCGCGCCGGCTTGCCGCCGCCAGGCCACGGCGGCCAGGGTCGGGACGGACAGCGTCGCACGCACCACAAGGCATAACACGATCCGCCGGTTGCCGGTCAACCGACATCGTCGCGTGCCGTCAGCCGAAACCTGCTACGACCTTCAGGGATCGTCCGCCTCGGGGATGTGGCCCCTTGGGACCCTCGATATCCCGGCAGCCAATGCGGAAAGAAGAAGCGGGAGAGGGCAGGCACGGGCGGCGGCGCCGTCATGACGCCGGTCCGCCCTGCGGAAGCCCCAGCCCTCAGGCGCCGCGGCGGGCGCGGGTGCCGAGACCGATCTGCTTGGCCAGCGAGCTGCGCTGACGGGCATAGTTCGGCGCGACCATCGGATAGTCGGTCGGCAGGCCCCAGCGGTCCCGGTATTCTTCTGGCGTCATATTGTACGCCGTCTTGAGATGGCGCTTCAGCATCTTCAGCTTCTTGCCGTCTTCCAGGCACACAATGTAGTCCGGCGTCACCGACTTCTTGATCGGCACGGCAGGCTGCGGCCGCTCCTCCGCCACCACCGGTTCGGTGCCGACGTTGGCCAGCGACTTGTAGACCTGTTCGATCAGAGTCGGAAGATCGGTCAGCGAGACTGTATTGTTGGAGACATGCGCCGCCACGATCTCCGTGGTCAGAGACAACAGCGCGTTGGAAGGGGACCCGTTGCTCATGTAAGCTTGCTCCGCGGCATTCGTACCTCACCATATAAAGAGGTTTTCTGCGTCGTGCAATATCCATCCTTTGGAGCAAAGAGGAATCGGTGACCGAAAAAATCTCCGCAGACTTGTTTCTCGACATCACCTCGCAGGTTTGTCCGTTAACCTTCGTCAAGACCAAGTTGATGGTAGAACGGATGGACGCGGGGCAGACACTCGAAGTCCGGCTGAATGCCGGTGAACCCTTGGAAAACGTTCCACGATCCTTGATCGAGTTGGGGCACAGCATTCTGTCTGTCCAGCCCGAACGATTGGATGATCCTGACGGAGTCCACCGCCTGATCGTGCGGAAAAATTAACCCCTATGCCCCATCGAGATTGCGGCGCAGGACAAGCGCGGCGACCCGGCCGTCGACACGCCTGTAGTATCCGGGGCGGCGCCCGACGGAAAAAAAGCCGCTGGCCTTGTATAGACTCGATGCTGCCGGATTATCCTCGGCGACTTCAAGAAACAGCGCAGTCGCACCCAGGTTCTGCGATCCGGTGACGGCAGCCTCGACCAGCAGGCGGCCGATGCCGCCGCGGCGCGCCTGGGGCAGCACGCCGATCGCCAGGATCTCGGCATCCTCCACCGCGACGCGGGCCATGACGAAGCCGACCGGCTGGTCCTGCGCATCGAGCGCGATGACGGCGAAGCCGGCCGGCGGCGTGGTCAGGGTGGCGACCGACGCCTCGTCCCACGGATCGTCGGGAAAGCAGGCCTGCTGCAGGGCCGCGACCACCCCGGCCTCCAGCGGGCCGGCGGGGTGGAGGCGAACGGAGGACGCGGTCATGCCGCCGCTCCCGGTTCCGGCTTGGGGGCGGGCTTGGAGGCCGCAGCCTTCGGCAAGGTGACGTCGGGCGGGCGGAGATAGAAGGGCTCGACCGGCAGTCCGGTGGGGCGGGCCGCCCCCAGCGCCGCAACCACGGCGGCGTCCGGCAGCCCGTCGCCGGACGCCGCGACGACGTCGGTCCGGCCGCCCAGCAGCGGGAGCACCGCCGCCGCCGCGTCGCCGGCCAGCAGCAGCGGACCGGACGGGCACAGTGCGTCGAGCCAGCCGGCGATCGCCGAGGGGTCGGGCATCGCCGGCTCGCCCACGGGGGTCAACGCCACGTCGTACAGTTGCAGGAAGGGCTCGGCACGCCGGCTGTCGACGGCGACCAGCAGCGAACGGCCGGCGCGTTCGGCCGCCGGCACGCCATGCGCGATGGCGTCGAAACTGGTGATCCCGACCACCGGCAGCCCCTGGGCGACGGCGATGCCGCGCGCGGCGGCCAGGGCGATGCGCAGCCCGGTGAAGGCGCCCGGCCCGACGGTGACGGCGATGCGGTCGAGGTCGGCAAAGCCGACGCCGGCCTCGGCCATCACCTCCTGCGCCAGCGGCACCAGCACTTCGGCCTGACCGCGCGACATCGGCGGGCTGCGCCGTACGGTCACGCACGCGCCGCCGGCCTGACCGGCCGTTCCCTCCCACACTGCCGCCGAACAGCCGGACGTGGCCGTATCCAGACCCAGAACCTTCATCGCTCCGCCTTCCTGGCCGCCGCGTCATGCGGACGGCCGAATTCTAATACGCAGGCACGCCTTCCCCGGATTGCCATGCGGGGGCCGTTCCATTGGAAAAGTCCACCTCGGGCATGGCAGACCCGTGACCATGGCAGATGGCGCCGCGGCCATGCTAGAGGACGATCGTTTTCCTCATACGCCGACGGTTGTCCATTCCATGCTGACCGAGATCGCGCCTCCGGCCTTCGACATCGACCTGGAGCTTCTCTACGCCACCGCCGACAACCTGTCCGGCGTGCCGATCTACCGCTCGGCGGTGTGCCTGCTGCATCCCGACGCGGCCCGCCGGCTCGGCGACGCCATCCGGCTGGCCCGCGGCATCGGCTGCCGCCTGCGGATTTACGATGCCTTCCGCCCGGCGGAGGCGCAATGGAAGCTGTGGCACGCCTTTCCCGACCCCGTCTACATCGCCGACCCGCGTCTGGGCTCCAACCACACCCGCGGCGTCGCGGTCGACCTGACGCTGGTGGATGGCGCCGGCTCGGCCCTGGACATGGGCACCGGCTTCGATGCGATGACCGAGCGGTCGCACCATGGCCGCAGCGACCTGACCGCCGAACAGCAGCGCAACCGCACCCTGCTGCTGGGCGTGATGGTCGGCGCCGGGTGGGAGCATTACCCGTCGGAATGGTGGCACTATCAGCTTCCGGAAGCCGAGCGCTACCCGCTGCTGACCGACGCGGCGGCCGGCGGCCGGCTGATGTAAGGACGGGCGGTGCAAGAATGGTGATGGCCGCAGACGGATAGCCGGAGACGCCGGGTTCTCCATCCCGGCTTGTACCGGGGCGGAGGTCTTCCATTGTTGCACGCGCGCACCGCATCGCTGCCCTCCGTGGAAAAGCGGCGGACGGAGCTTGTTCGTATGGCGGAGACTGTGGCACATCCTTTGCGTCTGGGCGAAGGTCGCCCCGATCAGCCTTTTCCGCAGGCCGCCATGCCGTTCCGTCGTGCCGTCAGGGTACTCGCCGCCGCCGCGCTGTCCGTCTGGACCGCGTTCGTGCCGGTGTCCCGGCCCGCCGCCGCCGAATCCGTTTCACCGCAGAGCGCCAGCGCGGTGGTCTTCGCCTATGATCGTTTCGGCGAGGACCAGAACCCCTCGATCAGCATCCGCATCGACCAGTTCGAAGCTCATCTCGACGAGTTGACCGACGGCGATTACCACGTCCTGCCGCTGCCGAAGATCCTGGACGCCCTGCGCAGCGGCAAGCCGCTGCCCGACCGCACGGTGGCGATCACCATCGACGAGGCCAGCCGCTCCGCCTTCACCGAGGCCTGGCCGCGGCTGAAGGCGGCAGGCCTGCCCTTCACCCTGTTCGTCGCCACCGACGCGGTGGACCGCGGCTCCCCCACCCACATGAGCTGGACCGAGATCCGCCAGCTGGCGGCGGCGGGGGTCACCATCGGGGCGCTCGGCACCTCGACCCAGTCGATGCTGTCGCGCAGCCCGGATCAGCTGGCGGCCGACCTGCGCCGGATGTCCGACCGCTTCCAGACCGAATTGGGCAAGCGCCCGGCGGTCTTCGCCTATCCACAAGGGGAATATTCGCTGGCCGTGCGGCAACTGGTGGTCGACCAGGGCTTCGCGGCCGCCTTCGGCCAGCAATCGGGTGTCCTGCACCCGCAGGCCGATCCCTGGAGCCTGCCGCGCTTCGTCATGAACGAGACCTACGGCAGCGCCGACCGCTTCGAGCTGGCCGCCAACGCGCTGCCGCTGCCGGTGTCGGACCTGACGCCCGACGACCCGCTGGTCACCGTCAACCCGCCGCCGCTGGGCTTCACCATCGCCGACGGGGTGGGTGACAGCTCCAAGCTGGCCTGCTTCGCCGCCGGCCAGGGCCGCACCGCGCTGGAGCGCATCGCCGAGGATCGGGTGGAGGTCCGCATCAAGGATCCCTTCCCGCCGGGCCGCGCCCGCGTCAACTGCACCCTGCCGGCCGCCGACGGCCGCTGGCGCTGGCTCGGCGTTCAGTTCCTGATCCCGGAATAATCCAGGGACGGGAGATCGCGGCGGCAATCCCGACCGGTTCGATCGGGCATTGGCGGGAAGACGGGCGCCGCCTATGGTGCCGGTCCCGGCGTGCCGTTGCGAGGCCCGCGAGTTTTTTTCAGAGTGGCGATTTTCGGGAGCGGGCAATGGCCGACGAGACATATTCGGCGAGCGGGCAGGGGAACGGGCCAGGGGATGTGCAGGCGTCCGACATCGGCTGGTCCGATACGGTGCGGTTCCGGCTGCCGGCCGGCTGGGCGGTCGATGTGGAAGAACATGAAGGGCAGCCGGTGGGCACCTTCCGGCCGCCGCCGCCGGCCGGCGGGGTGCTTCGGCTGGTGACGGATCGGGTGGTGCCTCGGCCGGAGTCCGGCGGAACGGCAGCCACCCTGCAGGAGATGGCGCTGCGCTTCGTCCGGCCGCAAGACCCACGGGCGGGCGACCGGACCGTGGAGAGCCGTGCCGACGGAGCCGTGATCGCCCAGGCGATGATGCGGACGGAAGAGGAAGGCCGCGCCGAGACCCATTACCTGTGGCTGGTCGGCGCGGAACGCCCGGATACGGCGGGGAGTGTGGCCGCGGTCGCGATGTTCAGCTTCGCGCTTCCCGACCTGATGGATGGCGACGAGTCCTGCGCCGAAATGCTGGGCCGGATCGACGACGCCATCCGCAACGCTGAGATATTGTAAAGCAGAAGGGCGTCCGCCCCTGCACGTCAAGGAAGACCGGGGGTGCCGGTCAGCAGTGGCCGGCCCCGGTCACCATCAGCGCCTTCAGACGGACGGCCTGGGGGTCGTGGGCGACGGCCGCCTCTTCCGCGGCGAGAGCGGCGAGGCTGATGAAGCGCGCGAGGTCATCAAGGTCGCAACGCGTCGCGTCGCTCATCAGGCTGTCCAGGCAGGACTTGATGGCCAGGGCCACATCGCGTCGTTCGTCCATCATCGCGCTTCCCTTTCACACCTGTATGACCAGCGTTGCATAGAACCGCATGCTCTGGTGGCGGCGACAGGGTGTCGCTGGCCCAATCCCTTGCGGTCGTCCCTTATGACACAAAGGAGATAGCATATTCCTTTCGGATTTTCACTATTAGATTCTCCGGGACATGAATAATCGCAGCAACCGCGAATTGATTGGAAGAGCCTCTGCACGCCATTGCTTGTTAATGAAAGGTTAACTGCATTGACTGGTTCACAATCGAAGCATTAATCACTTGTAACATCTGTGACGATTTGAATCAGAGAGGGTGATTATCGGGATACTCGTCTTCGCTTGATTGAATACGCTGGTATTCTATTGCGAAGAGCAGCGGGGCGGCGGCGGCGTGGCGGAGGATGTCGCGGCAGCGTTTTTTCGCCGCATTTGCGGGTCGAAAGGCGCGCCACCCTGTTGCAGCCAGAAACGGCTCCGCCTATATCTCCGCCAGCACGGGCCGGACCCGGAGGCGTCGCTCTCAAGCATCGCTCCCCGGGGACCAGACCCCCACGCGCTCCACCGACGTTTCACCGACCCTATGGGGATCGCGGCGGTGCCGGACCAGACGGGCCGCCACGCATCTGCCGAACGAAAGAGGCTGAACATGAGCAAAGTGATTGGTATCGACCTCGGCACCACGAACTCGTGCGTCGCCGTTATGGAAGGCGGCAGCGCCAAGGTGATCGAGAACGCCGAGGGCGCGCGGACGACGCCGTCCATGGTCGCCTTCAGCCAGGGCGGCGAGCGGCTGATCGGCCAGCCCGCCAAGCGCCAGGCGGTCACCAATCCGGAAAACACCCTCTTCGCCATCAAGCGTCTGATCGGCCGCCGTTTCGACGATCCGCTGACGAAGAAGGACCAGGGCCTGGTTCCCTACCGCATCATCTCCGGCGACAACGGCGACGCCTGGGTCGAGGCGCACGGCAAGAAGTACAGCCCCAGCCAGATCAGCGCCTTCATCCTCACCAAGATGAAGGAAACCGCCGAGAACTATCTGGGCGAGAAGGTCACGCAGGCGGTCATCACCGTCCCGGCCTACTTCAACGACAGCCAGCGCCAGGCCACCAAGGACGCCGGCAAGATCGCCGGCCTGGACGTGCTGCGCATCATCAACGAGCCGACGGCCGCCGCGCTCGCCTACGGCATGGAGAAGAAGGGCACCGGCACCGTCGCGGTCTATGACCTGGGCGGCGGCACCTTCGACATCTCCGTGCTGGAGATCGGCGACGGCGTGTTCGAGGTGAAGTCGACCAACGGCGACACCTTCCTGGGCGGCGAGGACTTCGACAGCCGGGTCATCGAGTATCTGGCCGACGAGTTCAACAAGGAGCAGGGCATCGACCTGCGCAAGGACAAGCTCGCGCTGCAGCGCCTGAAGGAAGCTGCGGAGAAGGCGAAGATCGAGCTGTCGTCCACCACGCAGACCGAAGTCAACCTGCCCTTCATCACCGCCGACCAGACCGGTCCGAAGCACCTGAACATCAAGCTGACCCGCGCCAAGCTGGAAGCCCTGGTGGACGATCTGGTGCAGCGCACGATCGAGCCCTGCAAGGCGGCCCTGAAGGACGCCGGCCTGAAGGCCAGCGAGATCGACGAGGTGATCCTGGTCGGCGGCATGACCCGCATGCCCAAGGTCATCGACGCGGTGAAGCAGTTCTTCGGCCGTGAGCCGCACCGCGGCGTCAACCCGGACGAGGTGGTCGCCATCGGCGCCGCCATCCAGGGCGGCGTGCTGAAGGGCGAGGTCAAGGACGTCCTGCTGCTCGACGTCACCCCGCTGTCGCTGGGCATCGAGACGCTGGGCGGTGTCTTCACCCGCCTGATCGACCGCAACACCACGGTCCCGACGAAGAAGAGCCAGACCTTCTCGACCGCCGAGGACAACCAGAACGCCGTCACCATCCGCGTCTTCCAGGGCGAGCGCGAGATGGCGGCCGACAACAAGATGCTGGGCCAGTTCGATCTGGTCGGCATCCCGCCGGCCCCGCGCGGTGTGCCGCAGATCGAGGTGACCTTCGACATCGACGCCAACGGCATCGTCAGCGTCACGGCGAAGGACAAGGCGACCGGCAAGGAGCAGCAGATCCGCATCCAGGCCTCGGGCGGCCTGTCGGACGCCGACATCCAGAAGATGGTGAAGGACGCGGAGGCCCATGCCGACGCCGACAAGAAGCGCCGTGAACTGGTCGACGCCCGCAACCATGCCGACGCCCTGATCCACACCACCGAGCGGACCATCAAGGAGAACGGCGACAAGATCCCGGCCTCCGACAAGTCCGCCGCGGAAGCTGCCGTCACCGAGCTGAAGTCGGTGCTGGACAGCGAGGATCTGGAAGGCATCAAGGCGAAGACCGAGGCTTTGGCCCAGGTGTCGATGAAGCTGGGCGAGGCGATGTACAAGGCCGGCCAGGGCGAGGCCCCGGGTGCGGGCGGCGAGGCGCCGGGCGCCCAGCCGAACGAGCCGGGCGTCGTCGACGCCGACTTCGAAGAGGTCCAGGACGACAAGAAGAAGTCGGCCTAAGGTTCGGCAAACTTCTTTTTGATACGGACCTGACGCGAGCATCGATGGCCCGCCGCCTTTTCCCGGCGGCGGGCCTTCGGTATGCTGGGGTCAGGCTCCGACGCGACGCGGACAGTTTGGACCAGAACGACTCAAAGGCGGTCGGCCCCCATGGCGAAACAGGATTATTACGAGCTGCTCGGTGTGGCGAAGAACGCCAGCGCGGATGAGCTGAAAAAGGCTTATCGCAAGATGGCGATGCAGTACCACCCGGACCGCAACCAGGGTGACAAGGACGCCGAGCAGAAGTTCAAGGAAATCAGCGAAGCGTATGACGTCCTGAAGGACGATCAGAAGCGCGCGGCCTACGACCGGTTCGGCCACGCCGCCTTCGAGGGTGGCCGTGGTCCGGGGGCGGGCGCCGGGGCCGGCGGCTTCAACTTCGACTTCGGCGGCGGCGGCGGCTTCGCCGACATCTTCGACGAGATGTTCGGCGAGTTCATGGGCGGGCGCCGCGGCGGCGGCGGTGCGTCCGGCCGCGGCCAGGATCTGCGCTACAATCTGGAGATCGGGCTGGAGGAGGCCTTCAAGGGCACCCAGACCACCATCCGTGTCCCCACCACCGTGCAGTGCGACAGCTGCAACGGCTCGGGTGCCGCGGCGGGAACCCAGCCGATCACCTGCCCGACCTGCCAGGGGCACGGCAAGGTGCGGGCGCAGCAGGGCTTCTTCACCATTGAGCGGACCTGCCCCGGCTGCCACGGCGCCGGCAAGGTCATCAAGGACGCCTGCAAGAACTGCGGCGGCTCCGGCCGGCTGCGCAAGGAAAAGACCCTGCAGGTCAACATCCCCGCCGGTGTCGAGGACGGCACCCGCATCCGTCTGGCGGGCGAGGGCGAGGCGGGGCTGCGCGGGGCGCCGGCCGGCGACCTCTATATCTTCCTGGCGCTGGCGCCGCACCCGATCTTCCAGCGCGACGGCGCCAACATCCACTGCCGGGTGCCGATCCCGATGACCACGGCGGCGCTCGGCGGTTCGGTGGAGGTGCCGACCATCGACGGCAGCCGCACCAAGGTGACGGTGCCGCCGGGCACCCAGTCCGGCCACCAGTTCCGCATCAAGGGCAAGGGCATGTCGGTTCTGCGCAGTGCCCAGCGCGGCGACATGTACATCCAGGCGGTGGTCGAGACCCCGGTGAACCTGACGAAGCGCCAGCAGGAACTGCTGCGCGAGTTCGAGGGCGCCGCCAAGGAAGGGTCGAATCCGCAGTCGGAGGGCTTCTTCGCCAAGGTGAAGGAGCTTTGGGAAGACCTGAAGGACTGATCCTTCACCGCAGCGGATATTATTCAACGGGCGGCGTGTCGGTGACTCGCCGCCCGTTACTTTTTGTCGCATGCCGGGATGTTTCCGTGTTTTCCAGCGGCTGATCAGCCATTTCGGCGCGAAACCCGTTGAAGGGGAGGTCATGCCCGTGTAATCACCCAGCATGGCTAATCCATTGGCGACATGTCCGGCCGATGCCGGGGGCAGGCTGTCTGATGCGGGTTGACAGGCTTCTTGCCGCCCTCTTCGGCGCCTTCGTCCGCAGCGACGAACTGCCCGATCTGATCTGGCCGGCCGGTCACACGCCGATCCTGCAGCGGCGGCGCGCCGCGATGATCCAGTCGCGCGTGCGCATGGTGGCGCTGATCTTCGGCGTCCTAACCCCGCTGTGGATCGCCATCGACGTCACCGTCTTCGAATGGAAGCTGGCCGTCTGGCTGATCGTGCTGCGCCTCAGCGCCAGCGCCGCCTTCCTGGCGCTCGCCTTCGACCGCCGGTCCTGCGAGGACATGACCTGCGCCTGGTGGCGGCTGACCGCCCTGCTGGCGATCCCGACGCTGTTCTTCGCCATCTCGCACCCACTGCTCTACAACCAGGGTGTCGACGACCTGCGCATCGCCGTCAGTGCCGGCTATGGCTATCTGCCCTTCGTGATGGTCGCGGGGCTCAGCGTCTTTCCGCTGACCGCGGTGGAGGGGGCGCTGTTCGCCGCCCCGATGCTGGGCGCCCATCTGGCCGCAGGCTTCTACGGTTCGCTGGTGATGCCGTTCCCGTCCTACATCAGCGCGCTGTGGCTGCTGGCATTGATCGCGGTGGTGGCGACGCTGGCGGCGATCAGCCAGCTGCATTTCATGATTGCGCTGCTGGAACAGGCGGCGCACGACGCGCTGACCGGCGCCTTCTCCCGCCGCATCGGCGAGGAGTTGCTGAAACTCCAGGTCGCCCATGCGGAACGCGCGGCACAGCCGCTGTCGGCGATCTTCGTCGACCTGGACGATTTCAAGGCGGTCAACGACCGCTATGGCCATGAGGAGGGCGACCGCGTCCTGCGCCATGCCGCCAACACCATCCGCAGCCTGCTGCGCCAGTCCGACGCGCTGGTGCGCTGGGGCGGGGAGGAGTTCCTGGTGGTCATGCCGGACACCCCGCTGGATGGCGCGATGATCGCGGTGGAGAGGATGCGCCGGGCCGGTTTCGGCAAGCGGCCGGACGGCAGCCTGCAGACCGCCAGCATCGGCATCGCCGAACAGACGACCGACCGCCCGGCCGACTGGGAATCGTTGGTGGAATTGGCCGACCAGCGCATGTACCGCGCCAAGCAGGACGGCAAGAATCGGGTGGTCGGCGGCGGCGTCAAAGCGGATGCCGAAGCCCAGCCCTGGGACAGCATCACCGCCTAGACAGAGTCCAGGGGATACTCCCGCAACGCCTCATACACCGCCCCGCCATTGCCGAGATGGCTGCGGTAGAGCGTGACATGCTCGACCGGCATCGGGCCAGCGCGGAACAGGCCGCGGTCGGACAGGAAGCGGCCGATGCGGTCGGCCGGCGCGTCCTTCAGCCGGGCGAGCGTGATGTGGGGGGAGAATTTTCGCTCCTCCGCCGGCAGGCCGCAGCGAACCAGGGCGGATTCGATCTTGGCCTGCAGATGGGCCAGCGCCTCGTTGCGCTCCACCCCCGCCCATAGAACCCGCGCCCGGCGCGCGCTGCCGTACATGCCGACACCGTCGAAGGTGAGCGTGAAGGCCGGCGCCCGGATCTCCGCCAGCGCGGCGTCGATGTCCATCGCCTGATCCTCCGGCACCTCGCCGATGAAGCGCAGGGTCAGGTGCATGCTTTCAGGCTCGGTCCAGCGCGCGCCGGGCACCCCGCCGGCCAGACCGGCCAGCCGCTGGCGGACCTCCTCCGTCAGGTCGAGGGCGACGAACAGGCGGAGCATGGGGCACCTCCGGGTTTGCTGAACTGATCCGCCCCTCCTTCGGATGAGGGGCGGACCATACGACAGCTTACGGACACGGATCCGGCATGCGGTTGTGCACGGCGTCGATTTCCGCCATCACCTCCGGCGACAGGGTCACGTCGATGGAGTCGATGTTGGAGACCAGCGTTTCCATCGTCGTCGCCCCGATCAGCGACGAGGTGACGAAGGGTTGCTGCAACGTGAAGGCGATGGCCATCTGGTTGGGGGCCAGACCGTGGCGGCGGGCGATGTCCAGATAGGCCTCCGTCGCCGCGTCGGCATTGACGGTGGCATAGCGCGACGGCCGGTGGTCGAGCGCGCGGCGGCTGCCCGGCGGGATGGCGCCGTTCAGATATTTGCCCGTCAACGTGCCGGCGCCCAGCGGCGAATAGGCGAGCAGCCCGACATCCTCGCGCAGGGCCACCTCCGACAGGCCGTTCTCGAAGGTCCGGTTCAGCAGGTTGTAGGCGTTCTGGATCGAGGCGACGCGCGGAAGCCCAGCCACCTCCCCTGCCACCTCGGCGGCGCGCAGCCAGCGCATCACGCCCCAGGGGCTCTCGTTCGACAGGCCGACATGGCGGATCTTGCCGGCCTGCACCAGTTCGGCCAGTGCCGCCAGCGTCTCCTCGATCGGCACGCCGTCCTGCTCCGGCTTATGCTTATAGGTGCGGACGCCGAAGCGGTTGGTGACGCGGTCGGGCCAATGGATCTGGTAGAGGTCGATGTAGTCGGTCTTCAGCCGCGACAGGCTGGCCTCCACCGCGGCGAAGAGGTTGGCGCGGTCGAGCCGCGACTTGCCTTCGCGCACCCAGCCGAAGCCGCCGGCCGGCGCGCCGATGATCTTGCTGGCGAGGATCACCTTGTCACGCTTGCCGCGCGACTGGAACCAGCTGCCGATCACCGCCTCCGTCTTGCCATAGGTGTCGGCGGTGGGCGGGATGGCGTACATCTCCGCCGTGTCCCAGAAATTGATGCCGCGGTCGAGCGCGGCGTCCATCTGGGCATGGCCTTCGGCCTCGGTGTTCTGGCGGCCCCAGGTCATGGTGCCCAGGCCGATGGCGCTGACCGACAGGCCGGTGCGGCCGAGCGGACGATACTGCATCCGGAACGTTCCTTATTCGAAAT
The DNA here is from genome assembly GCF_003115935.1 of Azospirillum sp. TSH20. Lineage (NCBI taxonomy): Bacteria > Pseudomonadati > Pseudomonadota > Alphaproteobacteria > Rhodospirillales > Azospirillaceae > Azospirillum > Azospirillum sp. TSH20. Next base: position 132,198 of record NZ_LGQU01000042.1, on the reverse strand, counting down.
GATCTTTACAGAAAGAGCGTCAGCACGCCGGTGTAGCCATAGAGCCGGTTGTGCGACACCTCGCCCGAGGCGAAGAAGCCGGTCAGCGGAATGTCGCCGAAGGTGTCGCGGATCATCGACAGCTCGGCATTGGCGGCGCCGAACAGGCCGGGACCACGGGCGATGCAACTGACATACACCGCTCCCTTCGGCGTCGCCTTCACCCGTTTCTTGAGGCTGTCCAGCATCCGGCGCATGTCGGCGGCGGCGGTTTCGGGATCACGGCGGGTGAACATCACCGGCTGGCCGGTGGTCACCCGCTCGGCGATGGAGATCCAGCCGGCACGCGGGTCGATGGCGATCAGGTCGCGGACCAGATAGTCCTGGGTGTCCGACCCGGCGATGGGCAGCCCGGCGCAGATCACCCCGGCGACCTGCCGCAGGTCGGCGGCAAGCTCCGGCCCGATGTCCTCCTTGAAGACGTCGAGCGCCGGGCGGTTGTCGATCTCCAGAATCACGTTGTCGTCGCTGGCGGTGACGGTGCGCGTCGGCCCGATCGGGCGGCAGCCCTGGGTCAGGGCGGTGGCGACCGGCAGATTTGGCGCGAAGAGCACGCCCGACACGCCGCCCTCGGTGACCGGATCGCCGTCCTCGGCCCCGGCGGCAATCTGCGGGAACTCCCCGCGCGAGGCGGTCAGGCCGCCGACCAGGAAGACGCCGGCCTCCTCCGACAGACGGGCGACCAGTCCGGCCATGTCGGCGTGGTGCGGGTCGACATGGACCAGCGCCAGCGCCGCGCCATGCTTGTCCAGCCAGCCGCCGGCACTGCCGCGCAGCGGCTCCAACCCGTCGGTCAGGGTGGGGAACAGGCGGAAGCTGTCCTCCGGCAGGCGGGCGGCCATGATCGCCATTCCCGGCTCGTCGAACAGGACCTCGCCATTGGCCATCACGCCGATGCCGGCGGTGCCGACCCAGTGACGGATCCCGGTGACGCCGCGCAGCAGGGTGACGATGCTGGTCGCATGTTCCGCCAGACCGTCGGTCAGGTAGAGGAAGCCCAGGTTGCAGCCGGCGACCGGACCCAACCGGTCGAGGCAGGCCTTGACCGTCGGTCCCCATTCCGCCCCGGCGGCGCAGGCGGCGTGAAAGCGGGTGTCGCTGTCCAGGGTCACGGTCATGGGTCAGCCTCCGGTTTTGACGGTAGTCTTGCCGATATTGGGGAGGCCGTCGAGCAGCGCGGTGACGGAGGGCAGGATGCGCTCCACGATCACCGCCACGCCCTGGGCATTGGGATGCATCCCGTCCGGCTGGATCAGCGACCGGTCCAGCGCCACCCCGTCGAGGAAGAAGGGATAGAGCGGCAGGTCGTAGGCTTTCGCCAGATCCGGGTAGATGGCGTTGAACGTGTCGGTGTAGGGCTTGCCCAGGCTTGGCGAGGCGAGCATGCCGGCCAGCAGGGTGGGAATCTTCCGCTCCGTCAGCGTCTTGAGGATGGTGTCGAGGTTCGCCTTGGCCTGACCGGGGTCGAGCCCGCGCAGCATGTCGTTGGCGCCCAGCTCGACGATGGCGGCGTCCGGCTTGTCGGCCAGCGCCCAGTCCAGCCGCGCCCGGCCGCCGGCGGTGGTGTCGCCCGACACGCCCGCATTGATGACGGTGACGCTGTAGCCCTTGGCGGCCAGCGCCTTTTCCAACTGGCGGGTGAAGCCCTGCTGTTCCGGCAACCCGTAGCCCGCGGTCAGGCTGTCGCCCAACGCCAGCAGCTTCACCGGCTGCGCGGCATCCGCGCGGGTCGGAACGGTCATCGATACCCCTGCGGCAAAGACGAAGGCCAGCGCCGCAGCGAAGGCGCCCGTGTTGAAAGCCCGGCGGGTCGTTCCATATGGCGATGGTCCGTTCCGCTTGTGCGAGAGTCGCATGTCCAAGGCTCAGTCCCCTGCAACGTCGTCAAATTCCATCGCCCGGTCTTCCAACGACTTCATCGTTGAACTCGACGACGTCCACCTGAAATTGGACAGCGGTGCCGGACCCGTCAACATCCTGCGCGGCGTGAATCTTCAGGTGGCGGCCGGGGAACGGGTCGGCGTGGTCGGCCCCAGCGGTTCCGGCAAGTCGACCATGATGATGGTGATGGCCGGTCTGGAACGCCCCAGCGGCGGCACCGTCCGCGTCGCCGGCCAGGATCTCGGGCACCTGGACGAGGATGGCTTGGCGCGCTTCCGCCGGCAGCATGTCGGCATCGTCTTCCAGGCCTTCCATCTGGTGCCGACCATGACGGCGTTGGAGAATGTCGCCATCCCGCTGGAATTCGCCGGCGTCGCCGACGCCTTCGACCGCGCCCGCATCGGGCTGGAGCAGGTCGGGCTGGGGCACCGCATCCATCATTATCCCGGCCAGCTGTCCGGCGGCGAGCAGCAGCGCACCGCATTGGCCCGCGCCTTCGTGACCGAGCCGTCGCTTCTGCTGGCGGACGAGCCGACCGGCAATCTCGACATCGACACCGGCGCCACCATCGTCAAGCTTCTGTTCGACCTTGCCGAGCGGCGGGGGACGACGCTGGTGCTGATCACCCACGACCAGACGCTGGCGGCACGCTGCGACCGGACGGTGCGTCTGGCGGACGGCCGCATCGCCGACGACGGGCAGGCGGCCCGGCGCGCGAAGCTGCAGGCGGCGGGGGAGTGAGGGGGATGGTAATTACGATGGCGGTGGACTCTCCCTCTCCCCCCCGCTCACGCGCAAACTTCGTTTGCGCTGACGCGACAGGCGGACCTCCGGTCCGCCGAAAGCGGGGAGAGGGTCGGGGTGAGGGGGATGCGCGGCGTGGCGCTACTCGGCGCGCAAACCCCTCGTCATCAACTGACTCCTCGCCATGCGCCCCCCTCACCCTAACCCTCTCCCCGGGGGGGAGAGGGGATAAGTGCGGGCGCGTGGGGAGGGCGACACGATGACCAACCTCAGCCTCGCGCTCCGGCTTGCCCGGCGGGAGCTGCGCACCGGTCTGAAGGGCTTCTGGGTCTTCCTCGCCTGCCTCGCCCTTGGTGTCGCGGCCATCGCCTCGGTGCAGTCGGTGTCGAGCGGGCTGCTCGACGGGCTGGCGAGCGACGGGCGGTCGATCCTGGGCGGTGACGTCGCGTTGCGGCAACTCTACAGCCCGCCGACCGACGAGCAGATGGCGGCGCTGAAGGCCGATGGCCGGGTATCGACTTCCGCCGAGATGCGGGCGATGGCCCGTGCCGCGGACGAGACGCGCTCCTCCCTGGTCGAGTTGAAGGCGGTCGACGGCCTCTATCCGCTCTACGGCGCCGTGACGCTGGAAGGCGGCGGCGACCTGCGGGACGCGCTGGCGCAGAAGGACGGCCGCTGGGGCGCGGTGATCGAGGCCGGTCTGGTCGACCGGCTGGGGGTCAAGCCCGGCGACAGCATCCGCATCGGCGAAGGCGCCTACCGCGTCGCCGCCGTGCTGGACCGCGAGCCCGACCGCGCCTCCTCCAACGCCTTCTCGCTGGGCCCTAGGGTGCTGGTGGCGCTGCCGTCGCTGCAGGGCACCGGGTTGCTGCAACCCGGCAGCCTCACCTGGTGGAGCGCCAAGGTGGCGCTGCCGTCGCAAACCGACCTGAAGGCGTGGCAGGAGGGGTTGCGTGCCCGCTTCCCCGATGCGCCCTGGCGGATGCGCGACTACACCAACGCTTCGCCGCAGATCGAACGCTTCATCGACCGCATGACGCTGTTCCTGACCCTGGTTGGGCTGACCGCGCTGCTGGTCGGCGGCGTCGGGGTCGGCAATGCGGTGCGCAGCCATCTGGACTCCCGCGCCCGCACCATTGCCATGATGAAGTGCATCGGCGCGCCGGGGGCGTTGGTCTTCGAGCTCTATCTGGCCCAGATCCTGGCGCTGGCATTGCTGGGCATCGTCATCGGGCTGGCGCTGGGCGCGGTTGCGCCGCTGGCGCTGGGCCGGCTGCTCGACGGCGTGCTGCCGGTGTCGGCGCATATCGGCGTTTATCCCGGAGCTTTGGCTCTCGCCGCGCTCTATGGCGTGCTGACGGCGCTGACCTTTTCGCTGTGGCCGCTGGGCCGGGCGCGCGAGGTGCCGGCGGGCGCCCTGTTCCGCGACGTGATCGCCCCGGCGGGTGGGCGGCCGCGCACGCCCTACACCGTTGCGATGATCGTGTCGGCCCTTGCGCTCGCCGGGCTGGCGGTGCTGACCGCGCATAACAAGCTGTTCGCCCTGTGGTTCGTCGGCGGGTCCATCGCCACTTTCATCGCCTTCCGTGCCGCGGCTGCGCTGGTGACCTGGGGGGCGAAGCGGGTGGGGCGCGTCAGGCGGCCGGGGCTGCGGCTGGCGCTCGCCAACCTGCACCGGCCGGGCAACCCGACGGCGGCGGTGGTGCTGTCGCTGGGGCTCGGCCTGACGGTGCTGGTCGCCATCGCGCTGATCCAGGGCAACTTCTCCCGCCGGGTGTCGGAGACGATCCCGCAGGACGCCCCCGCCTTCTTTTTCGTCGACATCCAGCGCGACCAGTTCGATCCCTTGCGGGACCTTGTGACCGCCGTCCCCGGCACCAGCGCCTTCGAAGCGGTGCCGAGCCTGCGCGGCCGGATCGAGCGGGTGAACGGGCAGGAGGCGGAAAAGGCGCTGATCAATCCGGAGCAGGCCTGGATCCTGGCCGGCGACCGCGGCATCACCTATTCCGCGACGATCCCGAAGCATTCGACCGTCACCGCCGGCAGTTGGTGGCCGCAGGATTATGCCGGACCGCCGCTGATCTCCATCCACCAGAGCGTCGCCGAGGCCTTCGGCATCGGTCCCGGCGCCACCATGACCATCAACATCCTGGGCCGCAGCATCGAGGCGAAGGTCGCCAACGTGCGCTCCGCCGATTTCAGCAGCATGGCGATCAACTTCACCATGGTCTTCGCCCCCGGCACGCTGGAAGGCGCGCCGCAGACCTGGGTCGCCACCGTCCGCGCCACGCCGGATGCCGAAACCCAGGTGCAGCGCGCCGTGCTGCAACGCTTCCCCAACATCACGATGGTGCGGGTCAAGGACGCGCTCGACACGGTGGCGGAGATGCTGGGCCATATCGGCACCGCGGTGCGCATCGTCGCCGGCATCACGCTGGCCGCCGGAACGCTGGTTCTGGCCGGCGCGGTCGCCGCCGGGCACCGCCGCCGGGTCTATGATGCAGTGGTGCTGAAGGTGCTGGGGGCGACGCGCGGCGACGTGCTGCGCGCCTTCCTATTGGAATATGGGCTGCTCGGCCTGCTGACCGCGGTGATCGCCGGCGTCATCGGCACGCTGACCGCCTGGGCGGTGCTGAAGTTCCTGATGCATTGGGAATGGAGCTTCCTGCCGTCGGCGGTCGTGACCACCGCATTGCTGAGCACGGCGATCACGCTCGCTTTCGGGTTCTATGGTACTTGGCGGGCTCTGGGCCAGCCTTCGGCGCCATTGCTTCGGAACGAGTGACTCCTGTGTCATGAAGCCGCAGGAAAAACGAATCGTGAAAGCTTTTTCATCTGGAAAAAGCGCTGCCGATTCCTATTGAACCGCCTGACGGACTCGCCAATATGTCCTGCGACGGGATCACCCAATTCCACCGAGGAAACCAAACCATGGCAGACCCGACCTATAACCGCTTCGCGACCGCAGGCCGCGCGACAGATCGGGGATACTTCGACGAAGGCCTGCGGCAGCACATGCTGCGCGTGTACAACTACATGGGTGCCGGCCTGATCCTGACGGGTCTGGTCGCCGCGCTCGTGTCGTCCAGCCCGGCCATGCTCCAGGCCATCTTCGGCACGCCGCTGAAGTGGGTGGTGATGCTGGCCCCGCTGGCCTTCGTCATGGTGCTGTCCTTCGGCATCCAGCGCCTGTCCTTCGCATCGGCACAGATGATCTTCTGGGCCTATTGCGGTGCCATGGGCCTGTCGATGTCGGCCATCTTCCTGGTCTTCACCGGGGCGTCGATCGCGCTGACCTTCTTCGTCACCGCCGCCACCTTCCTGGCGATGAGCCTGTACGGCTACACCACGAAGGCCGACCTGTCGAAGATGGGCTCGTTCCTCATCATGGGCGTCATCGGCCTGGTGATCGCCGGCTTGGCGAACATCTTCTTCCAGTCGCCGGCCCTGCACTTCGCGATCTCCGCCATCGGCGTGCTGATCTTCACCGGTCTGACCGCCTATGACACCCAGGCGATCAAGGAAAGCTACGCCGAGGGCTATGACCACGAGAGCACCGGCAAGCTGGCTCTGATGGGCGCCCTGACGCTGTACCTGGACTTCATCAACCTGTTCCAGTTCCTGCTGCAGTTCATGGGCCAGCGCAACAACGACTGACCCCGAGACGCCTGATCGGACAAGCATCGGATCAAGCAGCAGCCGCCCGGAAGCCCCCCGCTTCCGGGCGGCTTTCTTTTGGGGCGGTTCAGGACTCCACGGTCACTGGATCGCCGACCGCCAGCCCCAGCACCCGGTCGGCCCGCCCGCGATTGACGGCGATCTCCGCCAGCCCGTTGGAGTTCTCGTACCACAGCGGCTGTCCCGGCCCGACGGCGCCGAAGGTGCGGGCACGGGCGATGCGGCTGCCGGCAGTGGACAGCACCGCGTCGACGGGCAGGGCAGCGGCGCGCATGCCGGTCATGGCGTTGCCGTAGACATCGACATAGACGATACGGGCCAACTCGTCCGGCCAGTCGGGACGATTGATGGCGGCTGGGGCGAGCAGGCTGCGCTCGATGCTGCGGCCGGTGGCGAGACCGGCGGCGACGGGGGCGAACAGGTCGCGGCCATGGAAGCTGGCGGACAGCCGGTCCGGGATCCAGTCGATGGTCCAGGCGTTTAGCGACGTTGCACGGCGGGTCAGCAGGGCGAACAGGCCGTTGTCCGGACCGACGAACCAGCGCCCGTCGGCCTCCACGATCACCGGCCGGCGGTCGGTGCCGACGCCGGGATCGACGACGCAGAGGAAGACGCTGCCGGCGGGAAAGGCCGGAGCGTAGGCGGCCAGGAGGTAGGCGGACAGCTGCGGGTCGAAGGCGGGGGCGTCGGCGAACAGGTCGATGACGGGGACGCCGGGCGCCTGTTGCGCCAACACCGCCTTCATCTGGCCGGTGTAGGGGCCGGAGAGGCCGAAGTCGGTGAAGAGCAGGATCATGGGAGCAATCTCACCAGTGCCGCTGCTGACTTGCCCCCACCCTAACCCTCCCCCGCTGGGCGGGGGAGGGGACAAGTGCTTAGGCAGGAGAGTACTTGTTCGGGAGAGCGGCGGCAGTCCCTCCCCCGCCCAGCGGGGGAGGTTAGGTGGGGGCAATCGAAGCCAGCAATCCTCACACCGACTTCGTATCCAGCGCATACCCCGCCGACCGCACGGTGCGGATCAGGTCCAACTCGTCCTCTTCGTTCATCGCCTTGCGCAGGCGGCGGATGTGTACGTCGACCGTACGCGGCTCGACGTACACGTCGTGGCCCCACACCAGATCGAGCAGCTGTTCGCGGGAAAAGACGCGGCCGGGATGCTGCATGAAGTGGCGCAGCAGGCGGAATTCGGTCGGTCCCAGATGTACGTCCCGGCCGTTGCGGCGTACGCGGTGGGCGGCCAGATCCATCGTCACGTCGGCGAAGGTCAGAACCTCGTCGGTCATGCCGGGAGAGGCGCGGCGCAGCACGGCGCGCATGCGGGCCACCAGCTCGGTCGGGGAGAAGGGTTTGGTGATGTAGTCGTCGGCGCCGGAATTCAGGCCGCGCACCCGGTCGCCTTCCTCGCCGCGGGCGGTCAGCATGATGATCGGGATGTCGCGGGTCTTGGCGTTGCGGCGCAGCTGGCGGCAGACCTCCAGCCCGCTCATCAGCGGCAGCATCCAGTCGAGCAGCACGATGTGCGGCGTCTGTTCGCCGGCGGCCAGCAGGGCCTCCTCGCCGTCGCTGGCGGTGGCGACGCGGAAGCCTTCCTTTTCCAGGTTGTACTTCAGCAGCGTCAGGATGTCGGCCTCGTCCTCGACGATCAGGACGAGCGGCTTGAGGGCCGCGTTCATGGTGGCTCCGTTCACAGCGCGCGTCTCGACGTTAACCGGCATGGGACAGCCTTTTCAACAAAGGAGGGAAGGGGGGCGCAGGCGTAAGGCAGGACTCAGCCGTAGCGGCCGGTGATGTAGCCCTGGGTGCGCTCGTCGCGCGGGTTGGTGAAGATTTCCTCGGTGTCGTCGCACTCCACCATCTCGCCCAGATGGAAGAAGGCGGTGCGTTGCGACACGCGGGCGGCCTGCTGCATGTTGTGGGTGACGATGACGATGGTGTAGTTGGCCCGCAGCTCGTCGATCAGCTCCTCGATATGGGCGGTCGCGATGGGGTCGAGCGCAGAACAGGGCTCGTCCATCAGGATCACCTCGGGGCTGACGGCGATGGCGCGGGCGATGCACAGCCGCTGCTGCTGGCCGCCGGACAGGCTGGTGCCGGGTTCGCGCAAGCGGTCCTTCACCTCGGCCCACAGGCCGGCGCGCTTCAGCGAAGTCTGCACCACCTCGTCCAGCTCGTCGCGTCCGGAAGCGAGGCCGTGGATGCGCGGGCCGTAGGAGACGTTGTCGTAGATCGACTTCGGGAAGGGGTTCGGCTTCTGGAACACCATGCCGACACGGGCGCGCAGCTGCACCGCATCGACGGCCTTGCCATAGACGTCCTCGCCGTCCAGCGCGATCCGCCCCTCGACCCGGCAGCCCTCGATGGTGTCGTTCATCCGGTTCAGGCAACGCAGGAAGGTCGATTTGCCGCAGCCGGACGGGCCGATCAGCGCCAGCACCCGGTTTTCCTGGATGTCGAGATCGATGCCCTTCAACGCCTGCTTGGCGCCATAGAACACCTTCACCCCGCGGGCGGTCATCTTGGCAGGCAGCGCCGCAGCGGCTGCCCGGTTCGGTTGCCGGTCGCCACGGGGCCGCAGCTTCAGCGGGCTCGGGATGCTCATGGGGCGCTCACCACCGTCTCTCGAAAATCTTGCGCAGGATCACGGCCGCCCCGTTCAGCAGGATCAGGACGCCGAGCAGGATCAGGATCGCCGCGGAGGTGCGCTCGGTGAAGGCACGTTCCGGGCTGTCGGCCCACATGTAGATCTGGACCGGAAGCACCGTGGCGCTGTCGGTCAGCCCATGGGGGATGTCGACGATGAAGGCGACCATGCCGATCATCAGCAGCGGCGCCGTCTCGCCCAGGGCTCGGGCCATGCCGATGATGGTGCCGGTCAGGATGCCGGGCATCGCCAGCGGCAGCACATGGTGCAGCACCGTCTGCAGCGGTGAGGCGCCGATGCCCAGCGCCGCCTGACGGATCGACGGCGGCACCGCCTTCAGCGCGACGCGGGAGGCGATGATGATGACCGGCAGCGTCATCAGCGCCATCACCAGCCCGCCGACCAGCGGCGCCGAGCGCGGCATGCCGAAGAATCCCAGAAACACCGCCAGACCCAGCAGGCCGAAGATGATCGACGGCACCGCGGCGAGGTTGTTGATGTTCACCTCGATCAGGTCGGTCCAGCGGTTCTTCGGCGCGAACTCTTCCAGATAGACCGCGGCGGCGATGCCGACCGGCACCGACAGAGCCATGGTCACCAGCAGGGTCAGCAGCGAGCCGACGATGGCGCCGCCGATGCCGGCCTGTTCCGGTTCGCGGCTGTCGCCGGCGGTGAACAGGGTGGTGTTGAAGCCCTGCGCCAGCGCGCCGGAGGCCAGCAGCGCGTCGGCCGCGGCGACCTTGGCGTCGCTGAGCCCGCGCTCGCTTTCCGGCAGGTCGCGGCGGTAGCCGCCCTTCACCAGCTGGTCGATCTGGTCGTCGGCGCGGACCCAGACGGTCTGGGTCGTTCCGACCAGCGCCGGGTCCTTGGCGACCATCGCCTCCAGCTCATACGGCGCGCCCGACGACAGCAGATCGTTCAGCACGCGCTTGCCAGCGCGGTCGGTGATCTGCGGGAACTGGGCGTAGAGCGCCCGGCGCAACGGGGCGGTGTAATTGCGGTCGGCGACCTCCGCCGGGTCCAGCGTCACCTCCAGCCGGATGCGCGCTTCCCAAAAGGCACTGGCGCCCTTGGCGACGATGGAGCCCAGCAGCAGCACCAGGATCAGCGCCGCCAACGCCACCGCGGCGGCACCGGCCAGCCGGAAGCGGCGCTCCGCGGCATGGCGGGCGCGCAGACGGTGGGCGAAGGCTTCGCTGCGCAGCCGCGATTTCACGGGGGTTGTGGTTGGCGTCACGGCCGCCACGTCCTGCTCGACGAGGTCAGTCATATTTTTCCCGATAGGTCCGGACCACCCGCAGGGCGACCATGTTGAGGCAGAGCGTGACGAGGAACAGCACAAGGCCGAGGCCGAAGGCCGACAGCGTCTTCGGGCTGTCGAACTCCTGGTCGCCGACCAGCAGCGTGGCGATCTGGGTGGTGACGGTGGTGACCGCCTGCAGCGGGTTGGCGGTCAGGTTGGCGGTCAGGCCGGACGCCATGGTGACGATCATCGTCTCGCCGATGGCGCGGCTGACCGCCAGCATCACCGCGGCGACGATGCCCGGCAGCGCCGCCGGCAGCACCACCTGCCTGATCGTCTCCGACTTGGTGGCGCCGAGGCCATAGGAGCCGTCCCGCAGGCTCTGCGGCACCGAGTTGATGACGTCGTCCGACAGCGAGCTGACGAAGGGGATGATCATCACCCCCATCACGATGCCGGCCGCCAAGGCCGATTCCGAGCTGACGTCGAGCCCCAGCGCCTCGCCGACCGAACGCACGAAGGGCGCCATGGTCAGCGCGGCGAAGAAGCCGTAGACCACCGTCGGGATGCCGGCCAGGATCTCCAGCGCCGGCTTCAGCCAGGTGCGAACGCCGCGCCCGGCATATTCGGACATGTAGATCGCCGCCATCAGCCCGACCGGCACCGCCACCAGCATCGCGATGACGGTGATGAGAAGCGTGCCGGCGAACAGCGGGATCGCACCGAAGGAGCCGCTGGACCCGACCTGATCGGCCCGCATCGCCATCTGCGGGCTCCAATGGGTGCCGAACAGGAAATCAAGCGGCGAGACGACGGTGAAGAAGCGCAGTGCCTCGAACAGCAGTGACAGCACGATGCCGACCGTGGTCAGGATGGCGACCAGCGAGCAGACCACCAGCGCCACCCGCACAACCCGCTCCACCGCCGGACGGGCACGCAGGTCGGGGCCGATGCGGAGACGACCCCAGGCGAGCCCTGCGACGGCGAGGCTGGCGCCGAAGGCCAGCAGGCTCCAGTCGGCAAGGTCGCGGAGGGCGGAGTAGCGGCGGGCCGCCTCCGTCACCAGCGGATCGGCCTCACGCCCGGTGGCGATGCCGTGGGCGAGATTGAGGATATCGGCCTTCAGCAGGGCGACCGACTGGCCATCGCCGGTGGTCAGCCGGTCGGGCAATGATGACAGCACCAGTTGCATCGCCAGCCAGCCTTCCGACGCCGTCCAGGCGACGAACAGCAGCAGCGCCGGCAGACCGGCCCACAGCGCGACATAGACGCCATGGTAGGAGGGGACCGAATGCAGCTCCGCCACCCGTCCGCCGACCGACGACGCCGCGCGCGACCGGCCGATCAGGAAGCCGATCACGGTGAGCAGGGCCAGGATCAGGGCGAGGAGGGTCAGCTGCATGCGGGTCGCTTCGGGGGAAGAGGGGCAGGCGGAAAAGAGGCGGGCGGAGAAGGGCTGGTCAGAACTGGAGCGGGGTCAGGTTCACCGCCTCGATGCGGGCGGTATCGCGCAGCGCCTTCGGTTCCGGGATCAGGCCCTTGTCGACCAGATAGCCGTCGTCGCCCAGCGCGAGTTCCGAGGTGTATTCGCCGATGAACTCGCGGATGCCCGGAATGACGCCTGCATGGGCGTTCTTGACATAGATGTAGAGCGGGCGCGCCAGCTCGTACTTTCCGGCGGCCACCGTCTCCGCCGTCAGGTCGACCCCGTCCATCTTCGCCGCCTGCAGCGTGTCGCGGTTCTGGTCGAGATAGCTGTAGCCGAAGACGCCGAACGCGGTGGGGTTGGCGGTCAGCTTCTGGACGATCAGGTTGTCGTTCTCGCCGGCCTCGACATAGGCGCCGTCCTCGCGGATGGTCATGCAGGCGCGCTCACGGGCCTTTTCGTCGGGAACCGCCTTGGCGACTTCGGCCACCTTCCTGCAGCCTTCCAGCATCGCCAACTCGTTGAAGGTGTCGCGCGTACCGGAGGTGGGCGGCGGACCCAGCACCTCGATCGCCGCCTTGGGCAGCGACGGGTCGATGTCGGACCACAGCTTGTAAGGATTGGCGACCAGCGCGCCGTTCACCGGCACCTCCTTCGCCAGCGCCTTCCACAGCACGACGGTCGACAGCGACACCGGAGCGGCCTTCTTGGACGAGGCCAGGGCGATGCCGTCATAGCCGATCTTCAGTTCGGTGATCGTGGTGACGCCGTTGGCGGCGCACTGGTCGACCTCCGACTTCTTGATCCGGCGCGAGGCGTTGGCGATGTCGGGATGGGCCGGGCCGACGCCGGCGCAGAACAGCTTCAGCCCGCCGCCGGTGCCGGTCGATTCGATCACCGGGGTCTTGAACTTGCCGGTCTTGCCGAAGGCCTCCGCCACCGCGGTGGTGAAGGGGAAGACGGTGGAGGAGCCCACCGCGCGGATCTGGTCGCGCGATTGCGCCGACGCGGGGGCGGCGGCAAGGCCGAGCGCCAAGGCCAGGGCGGTCGCGGCGAAGACATGCGTCCGGGTGGTCACGGGTGCCCCTCCTTGAGGAAACGGAGACTGGTCCATCGGAATGGCGCGGACCATAGACCGGGAGGGCGACCGAATGATTGCGTTTTTATGACACTTTCATGACGGCGTCACAGAATGATGGGTTTCTCTCACACCCCACCCAATCCCCTCTCTCCCCTAGGGTGAGGGGGGAGCGCGGCGGTAGCTTTGGAAACGATACGCAGTGTGTCCCCCTCAGCCCGGCCCTCTCCCCGGGGGGGAGAAGGAGATGCGGCCTCTCCCACCGCCGGCAGATAAACCGTGAAGGCGCTGCCCACCCCGACCTCGCTTTCGATGGTCAGGCGGCCGCGGTGACGGTTCAGGATATGCTTGACGATGGCCAGCCCCAGCCCGGTGCCGCCCATGGCGCGGGATCGCGCGGCATCGACGCGGTAGAAGCGTTCGGTCAGGCGGGGCAGATGGGTGCGGGCGATGCCGTCGCCCCGGTCGCGCACCGACACCGACACCATCGCGGTACCGCCACGCAATGCGCGCTTGTCCTTCACCGCACCGCCGGACGCGGGCAGGCCGGTGAAGCCCACCGCCGCCCCGTCGGCCAGTGCGACGGTGACGATCACGTCGGTGTCTTCGCGCGTGTATTTGATCGCGTTGCTGACGAGGTTCTGGAAGACCTGGGTCAGCTGGTCCTCGTCGCCGACAACGGGCGGTAGTTCCTCCGGCGCTTCCAGACGCAGGCGGATGCGGCGCTCCGCCGCCTTCAGCTGCAGCGCGGCGATGACGTTCTCCAGCTCCTCCACCACGTCGACCCGGCCACTGGGCGGCATATGCTCGTCCAGTTCGATGCGGGACAGCGACAGCAGGTCGTTGACCAGCCGGGTCATACGGCTGGCCTGATCGTGCATGATCGCCAGGAAGCGGTCCTGCGCCTCCGGATCGTCACGGGCGGGGCCGCGCAGCGTCTCGATGAAGCCCAGCAACGAGGACAGCGGCGTGCGCAGCTCGTGGCTGGCGTTGGCGATGAAGTCGGCGCGCATCTGCTCCGACCGGCGGGCGGCGGTGACGTCGTGCAGGGTCAGGATCGCCATGCGGGCGACGGTGGGCGGGCGCGGCGCCGGCTCCTCCTCGATATCGCCATCAAGCAGGGACGGATCGGGTTCGGGCACCAGCCGCTGGAACGGCTTCACCTGCGCTTCGAAACTGCGCTCCACCGGAACCGGCAGCGTGAACTCGATGATGCGCGACGCACCGCCGCGCAGCACGGAGTCCACCGCCTCCAGCACCGCCGGCGTGCGCAAGGACGAAGCGAGGTCGCGGTCGACGACCTTGTCGCCGAACAGCTCCCGCGCGGTCCGGTTGGCGCGCACCACCTGCCGTTCGGCATCCATCAGCAGCAGCGGGGCGGGCAGGGCGTCGATCACCGCCTCGTCGGCATCGAGCTGCATCCGCACGCTCTCGGCCCGGCGCAGGCCGACCCGGTGCAGACGGCCGATGGTCGCGGCCAGCGCCTTCAAGGCGGGCGGCGTGCCGGCCGGGGCCAGCGGCTCGTCGGTCTCGGCCAGCCGGCCGGCGTAGTCGGTCATCGCGTCGGCATCGCCGCGGTAGGTGCGCAGGACCAGGACCGCGCCCACCAGCGCCGCCGCAGCCGCGGCCAGCGCAAGCCCGCCATGCAGCGCCCCGGCATGGACCGCCCAGGCCAGCACGCCGGCCATCGGCACCAGCATCAGCAGGATCGCAGTCAACAGCGGGGCGGGCGGCAACGCCTTCGGGCGCATGGGGTCGGCACCGGGTTCGAGTATGGGCAGGGGCGGACAGCGTGACGTTCAGTCCTTTTGCATGGCCCTTCTACACCATCGTCGCGCACACCGCGCGACGGTCATAAAAGATTCATGGGCATGACAATGCGGTGGATCGTTGACTCCACTATCTTGGAGCAGCATTCTATCTTCATGGAAAGTGCTGGAAACGATATCGACAGCCGTCTCGCCACCCGGTTGCGCGCCCTGCGGGCGGATCGGGGCCTGACGCTGGATGGTTTGGCCGAGCGCTCGGGCGTAAGCCGCTCGATGATCTCGCTGGTGGAACGGGGGGAGAGCAGTCCGACGGCCTCCGTGCTCGACCGGCTGGCCGCCGGATTGGGGGTGACGTTGGCGGCATTGTTCGCGGAAGCCGAGCGCGAGGATGCCAGCCCGGTCGCACGCCGCGCCGACCAGATCGCCTGGGCCGACCCCGCCACCGGCTATCGTCGGCGCAATCTGTCACCGCCGGGCTATCCGTCGCCCATCGAACTGGTGGAGGTGGAGCTGCCGCCGGGCGCTCGCGTCTCCTACGACAGCGGCAACCGCGCCGCCGTGGTGGAGCAGCAGGTCTATCTGCTGGACGGCACCATCGAACTGACGGTGGGGGAGGTGACGCACCGGCTGTCCGTCGGCGACTGCCTTGCCATGCGGCTCGACCGGCCGACCGGCTTCCACAATCCGACCGACCGGACCGCCCGCTACATCGTGGCGCTGACCACCGACGGGCGCCCAGCTTTAAACGCGGTTAAACGCTGATGGAGCATGCCATGGACAGCGCCTGCGCAGATGCCAGACAGCTGAATGGAGAAGTCGTGACGGTGCGCGTGCTGTCTTCTGTGGAGGCTCACGCAGCCGTGCCGGGGCTGACCGACGTACTGCTGGATTGCGTGGCGGGCGGTGCGTCGGTCAGCTTCATGGCGCCGCTTGACCGCCCCACCGCCGAAGGCTTCTGGCGGCAGGTGGTTGCCGGGGTGGAGCAGGGGGAGCGCATCCTGCTGGTGGCGGAGGACGGGGAGGGCGTGCTGGGCACCGTCCAGCTTGTCGTCGGCCAGCCGCCGAACCAGCCGCATCGTGCCGACCTGTCCAAGATGCTGGTTCACCGCCGCGCCCGCCGCCGGGGCGTCGGCGCCGCCCTGATGCAGGCGGCTGAGGACGCGGCTCGTGCCGCCGGCAAGACCCTGCTGGTGCTGGACACCGCATCGCCCGAGGCCGAACGGCTGTATGAACGGGCCGGCTGGGTGAAGGTCGGCGTCATCCCGAACTACGCTTTGTGGCCGAAAGGCGGGTTCTGCGATACGACGTACTTTTACAAGGCGTTGGGGTGAGCGGCAGTTTAGATAGAGCTAGGACGCAAGGAATTCCTCGAGAGCCGATGCGTTAGCCGGGGAGAACGGGTTCATAAAGCGAACCCCTTCAAGCTCCCGGCCATCCTGCAAATCCTCGCTGAATAGGACACGAGCACCCACACGCTTGACCACCGACCAAATCATGCCGTCCCAGAATTGGACGCCATGGTCGCGGTGCACGCGCATGGCATCAGCGACATCCGCGAAGACAGCCTCGCGGACGGAGAAAACGCCGCTCCACACATCGACGTATCGTGAGGCCTGTTCCGGAGGAGCACGGTATTTCCTGACCGCGACTGAATAGAACTCGGTCAGCGTCTGAAGCGGCAACACCCCTCGCCCGCTGGCACCCAGCCGATCGAGAAGGGTGATGGCGATGTGATGCTTTACAGGGTCACCGGCGCTGTCAGCGGCATAGAGAAGAATGTTGGTATCGATGCCAGTCAACATCATCGGGCATGCACATCGTCACGGTCGACTCCGCCACGGAAATCGAGCGGCAGTCCTTGCGCAAGCAAATCCATCATCCGCCGATGTGCGTGGCTGCGATCGACGTCCATGGATGCGGCGGCCGGCGAGAGGATGGCCACCGGTTTGCCATCCTTGGTAATGGTGATGCGTGCGCCGCCTTCGACTTCGCGCAACATCTTTGTAAAGTCGCGGTTCGCTTCCGCCGCACTGACGAGACTGTCCGGCATGGGCAGCCCTCACTCGCAAGATATCCTTTACGGACTATAGGCCACCCCAGCCGGAAAGACCATGCTCCCTCCTTCACCGGAATGGAGGAGGGAGCACCTCACCTCACCAGGGCAGCGAGTCGTGCGCCGCCAGCGCTGCGGCGGTGACGATGTCGTTGACCGAGGCGCCCATGGTGACGATCTGCGCCGGCTTGTCCAGGCCGATCAGCAGCGGGCCGATCATCTGGCCGCCGGCCATCTTGTTCAGCAGCTTGGCCGAGATGTTGGCGGAATGCAGGCCGGGCATGATCAGCACGTTCGCCGGACCGGACAGCCGCGAGAACGGGTAGACCCGCTTCATCAGCTGGTAATCCAGCGCCACGTCGGCCGACATCTCGCCGTCATACTCGAAATCGACCCGGCGGCTGTCGAGGATCGACAAGGCTTCCCGCAGCGGATCGGTGTTCGGGTGCGGCGTCTGGCCGAAGTTGGAGAAGGACAACATCGCGATCCGCGGCTCGTGCCCCATCTGCCGGGCCTTGGCCGCGGCACCGACGGCGATGTCGGCCAAGGTCTTGCCGTCGGGACGGACATGGACGGTGGTGTCGGCGATGAAGACGGTGCGGCTGCGGGTGATGAACAGGTGCAGGCCGAACACCGGCTCGCTCGCCTTCGAGTCGATGACGCGGCGGATTTCCTCGTACGCGACGCCGAAGCTGCGGGTCAGGCCGGTCACCATGGCGTGGGCGTCGCCCTGCGCCACCATGCAGGCGGCGAAGACGTTGCGGTCCTGGTTGACCATCCGCTGGCAGTCGCGCAGCAGGGCACCCTTGCGCTGCAAACGGCGGTAGAGGTGGTCGGCATAGCGGCGGTTGGCGTCTGACAGGCGGGCGTTGTGGATTTCGAACTGGATGTGCGGCTGGCCCATCGCCGCCAGCTGTTCCTTGATGACCTCCTCGCGGCCGATCAGAACCGGGATGCCATAGCCGTGGGCGCGGAAGGCCATGGCGGCGCGGATCGTCCGCTCCTCCTCGCCCTCGGCGAAGACGACGCGGCGCGGGTTGGTCCGCACCTTCTCCAGGATCAGCTCCAGACTGTCGGCGGTCGGATCCAGACGGGTGCGCAGGCTGTGCTTGTAGCTGGTCAGATCGAGGATCGGCTTGCGCGCCACGCCACTTTCCATCGCCGCCTGGGCGACGGCGGCCGGGACGGTGACGATCAGGCGCGGGTCGAAGGGCACCGGAATGATGTAGTCCGGGCCATAGCGCAGCCGGCGCCCGGAATAGGCGGCGTCGACCTCGTCCGGCACATCCTCGCGCGCCAGCGCCGCCAGCGCCTTGGCGGCGGCGACCTTCATCGCCTCGTTGATGGTGGTGGCGCGGACGTCCAGCGCGCCGCGGAACAGGTAGGGGAAGCCCAGGACGTTGTTGACCTGGTTGGGATAGTCGGAGCGGCCGGTCGCCACGATGGCATCGGCGCGCACCGCCTTCACATCCTCCGGCGTGATCTCCGGATCGGGGTTGGCGAGCGCGAAGATGATCGGCTTGGCCGCCATCGACTTCACCATCTCCTGGGTCATCGCCCCCTTGGCCGACAGGCCGACGAACACGTCGGAGCCGGCCACCGCCTCTTCCAGCGTGCGCTTGTCGGTGTCGACGGCGAAGGACGACTTCCACTGGTTCATGCCGTTGGTGCGGCCGCGATAGACCACGCCCTTGGTGTCGCACAGGATGATGTTTTCACGTGAAACACCCATCGTGCAGAACAGCTCGGCGCAGGCGATGCCCGCCGCGCCGGCGCCGTTCACCACCATCTTCACGTCTTCGATTCGGCGGCCGGTGATGTCGCAGGCATTGATCAGGCCGGCGGCGGCGATGATCGCGGTGCCGTGCTGGTCGTCGTGGAAGACCGGGATGTCCAGCAGCTCGCGCAGCCGCTCCTCGATGATGAAGCAGTCGGGCGCCTTGATGTCTTCCAGATTGATGCCGCCGAAGCTGGGGC
Source organism: Azospirillum sp. TSH20 (assembly GCF_003115935.1). NCBI lineage: Bacteria > Pseudomonadati > Pseudomonadota > Alphaproteobacteria > Rhodospirillales > Azospirillaceae > Azospirillum > Azospirillum sp. TSH20. Next base: position 113,669 of record NZ_LGQU01000042.1, on the reverse strand, counting down.
CGAGGAAGCGCACGCAGTTGACGAACTCGTCCACGTCGCGGGTGTCGACCTCCAGGTCGATGCCGTCGACATCGGCGAAGCGCTTGAACAGCACCGCCTTGCCTTCCATCACCGGCTTGCCGGCGAGCGCGCCCAGGTCGCCCAGACCCAGCACGGCCGTGCCGTTGGAGATGATGGCGACGATGTTTCCCTTGGCCGTGTAGTCATAGGCAAGGGACGGATCCTCGGCGATGCGCAGGCAGGGCGCGGCGACGCCGGGCGAATAGGCCAGCGCCAGATCACGCTGGGTGGTCAGCGGCTTGGTCGGAGTGATTTCCAGCTTGCCGGGCCGGCCGCTGGAATGCAGCAGCAGGGCCTCTTCGTCGGTGACGCGCTTGGTGTCGGACATGGATGTCGTGTTCCTCAACGGAGTGCTGATGCCCGTCGGTCTTCGTTGGTGCCTTTTGTGCGGTGCGCTGCCGACGGTGGGGCCGCGATGGTATACGCCGCACGCGCAACTCGCCAAGCCTCCATCGCCTGCTTTTTGTACGAATCATGCATTTTTTTGACGATTGGCGACACATCCAGTTTGCTTCACGTCCTATCTGATCCGCTTTCCGTGCATGACCATGCCGGTTGGGACGGCTGGGAGACGGCTGGTATAATGCGGTGCGGAACACAACCGACGCGCTTATTCCCTCCCGGAGCCGCCATCTTGTCCCTGGCCCCCAAATCTGCGGCTCCCATCGCGCTGACGCCGGACGAACGCCGCATCACGCTGGTGATCGCGGCGGTACAGTTCATCAACATCCTCGATTTCATGATGGTGATGCCGCTCGGTCCCGACTTCGCCCGGGCGCTGAACATCCCGGCGGCGCACATCGGCTATATCGGCGGCAGCTATACCGCCGCTGCGGCCTTGGCCGGGCTGATCGGCTCGATGCTGCTCGACCGCTTCGACCGGCGCCGGGCGCTTGCCGTCGCCATGGCCGGACTGATCGTCTCCACGGCATTGGGCGGGCTGGCCTGGGACTTTCCATCGCTGCTGGCGGCGCGCGTGCTTGCCGGACTGTTCGGCGGCCCGGCCGTCGCGGTCGCCATCGCCACGGTGACCGATCAGGTGGCGCCGCAGCGGCGGGGGCAGGCGATGGGTGCGGTCATGTCCGCCTTCTCGCTGTCGGCCATCGCCGGGGTGCCGGTGGGGCTGGAGCTGACGCTCTATGGCGGCTGGCGGCTGCCCTTCTTCGCAGTGGCCTTCGCCGGCCTGATCGTCGCCGTGGCCGCCATCGCCATCCTGCCGCCGCAGCGCGCGCATCTCGCCGGGACAGGGGTGAAGACGGGGGCCTGGGTGCGGATGACGGCGCTGCTGTCGCGCCGCAAGGTCTGGCTGGCCTATGCCACCGTGGCGCTGGTGCAGGTCCAGCAGTTCATGATCGTCCCCAACATCGCCGCCTATGTGCAGGGCAATCTGGGCTTCCCGCGCGACCATCTGAGCCTGGTCTATATGACCGGCGGCACGCTGAGCTTCTTCGCCGCGCGCTGGGCCGGGCGGCTGGTCGACCGCCATGGCTCCAGCGCCGTCACCTTCGCCGCGACGGTGGGGCTGAGCCTGGTGATCTTCTTCGCCTTCATCGGCTACCGGCCCTGGATGCCGGTGCTTGGGCTGTTCCCCTTCTTCATGACCTTCGTCGGCATCCGCATGGTCGCCAACGGCGCCGCCTTCTCCCGCGTGCCGGACCCGCAGGAGCGCGCTGGATTCATGGCGCTGGTGTCGGCGGTGCAGCATCTCAGCTCCGCCTTCGGCGCCTTCCTGTCGGCGGAGATCCTGACCAACGGCGCCGACGGCCAGCTGGAGCATGTGACGACCATGGCGACCATCTCCATCACCATTGGGCTTGCCGTGCCGCTGCTGACCCTGTGGCTGGAGCGGGCGACGCGCCCGGCACCGCCACCAATGATCGCCGACGCCGTGCTGGACGGGGGCGGGCAGAGCCGTTAGCTTGCCGCCGAACCGCAAACGATCTTCGGAATGATGCCCATGCGCCCCTCCGGCCGCGCCTTCGACCAACTGCGCACCGTCTCCCTCGAGCCCGGCTTCAGCCGCTATGCCGAGGGCTCCTGCATGGTGCGCTTCGGCAACACGCATGTGCTGTGCACCGCCAGCGTCGACGAGACGGTGCCGCGTTTCCTGAAGAACACCGGGCTCGGCTGGGTCACCGCCGAATACGGCATGCTGCCGCGCTCCACCCACAGCCGCACCGACCGCGAAGCGGCGAAGGGCAAGCAGTCCGGCCGCACCCAGGAAATCCAGCGCCTGATCGGCCGTGCGCTGCGCGCCGTCACCGACCGGTCTGCCATGGGCGAGAAGCAGATCAAGATCGACTGCGACGTCATCCAGGCCGACGGCGGCACCCGCACCGCCGCCATCACCGGCAGCTATGTCGCCCTGCATCTCGCCTTCCAGCACCTGATGCAGATCGGCGCGCTGAAGACCATGCCGCTGACCGATCAGGTCGCCGCCGTGTCTTGCGGCCTCTATCAGGGCAATGCCGTGCTCGACCTCGACTATGACGAGGACTCCAAGGCTCAGGCCGACGCCAACTTCGTCCTGACCGGCAAGGCCGGCATCGTTGAAATCCAGGGCACCGCCGAGGAAACCCCCTTCTCCGAGCCGCAGTTCATGGAGCTGCTGGCGCTCGCCCGCAAGGGCGTCAACGAGCTGGTGGCGTTGCAGAAGCAGGTCCTCGGCATCAAGTAAGCCGGCATCTGCCAGAGGTCCATCATCCAGAGGTCCGTTACCATGTCCGCTCCCCGCCGCTTCACCGGCGACACGCTCGTCATCGCCAGCCACAACAAAGGCAAGGTGCGCGAGATCGCCGATTTGCTCGGCCCCTATGTCGCCACCTTCACCTCGGCCGGGGAACTGGGCCTGCCCGAACCGGAAGAGACCGGGACCACCTTCATCGCCAATGCGGAACTGAAGGCGAAGGCCGCCGCCGCCGCCGGCCATGTCGCGCTCGCCGACGACAGCGGGCTGGTGGTGCCGGCGCTGAACGGCGATCCCGGCATCTATTCCGCCCGCTGGGCCGGCCCGACCAAGGACTTCGCCATGGCGATGCGGAAGGTCGAGGACGGGCTGACAGGGAAGGCGGACCGCAGCGCCTATTTCGTCTGCGCCCTGTCGCTCGCCTGGCCGGACGGCCATGTCGAGACGGTGGAGGGTCGCTGCTACGGCACGCTGGTGTGGCCGCCGCGCGGGCCGCATGGCTTCGGCTATGACCCGATGTTCCTGCCGGACGGCCACGAGCTGTCTTTCGGCGAGATGGATCCGGCCAAGAAGCACGAGATGAGCCACCGCGCCGACGCCTTCCGCCAACTGGTGGAGCGGTGCTTCCGGTGAGCGTGTCTGATCCTGGTTTTGCCCTCTACGTCCATTGGCCCTTCTGCAAATCGAAGTGCCCCTATTGCGATTTCAACAGCCATGTCCGCGAGCGGGTCGACCATGACCGCTGGCGGGCAGGGCTGCTGCGCGAGCTGGACCATTACGCCGACCTGACCGCCGGCCGCACGGTCACCTCGATCTTCTTCGGCGGCGGCACCCCGTCGCTGATGGAACCCTCGACTGTCGGTGCCGTCATCGACCGTGTCGCCCAACGCTGGCCGGTGGCCGACGGGCTCGAGGTTACGCTGGAGGCCAACCCGACCTCCGTCGAAGCCGACAAGTTCCGCGCCTTCCGCACAGCCGGGATCAACCGCGTTTCGCTGGGCATCCAGGCGCTGGACGACGCCAGCCTGAAGTTCCTCGGCCGCCAACACAATGCGGCGGAGGCGACCGGCGCCATCGAGCTGGCGGCGCGGACCTTCGACCGCTTTTCCTTCGACCTGATCTATGCCCGTCCCGGCCAGACGGTGGCGGCCTGGCAGGCGGAGCTGGCGCGGGCGCTGGATTACGCGGTCGGCCATCTGTCGGTCTATCAGCTGACGATCGAGGAGGGCACCGCCTTCTATCCGCTGCATGCCCGCGGCGATCTGGTGCTGCCTGACGAGGATGTGGCCGGCGATCTCTACGAGGCGACGCAGAGCCAGCTGACGGCGGCCGGGCTGCCGGCCTACGAGATTTCCAACCATGCCCGCCCCGGCGAGGAAAGCCGCCACAACCTGACCTATTGGCGCTATGGCGATTATGTCGGCATCGGTCCCGGCGCCCATGGCCGGCTGACGCTGGATGGCGGGAAGTCCGCCACCCGCGCCCACCGCGCCCCGGAGATCTGGCTGGAACGGGTGGAGCGCGACGGGCATGGTGCCGCCCCCCCCGATCCCATCGACCGTGATGCCCGCGGCACCGAACTGCTGATGATGGGGCTGCGCCTGAGCGAGGGGGTGCGGCTTGCCCGTCTGGTGGAGGAAACCGGCCGGACTCTCGACGATTTCGTCGATCCGTCGGCACTGTCCCGCCTGATCGACGGCGGTTTCCTGACGCGCGATGCCGACCGTCTGGTTGCGACATCGGAGGGGCTACAGCGTCTGAACGCGGTGCTCAGCGCAATTCTGGCGTAAGATCCCGTGTCTTCAATCGGGAAAGGGCAGGGGATGCTCATCAGCCTGATCGTCGCTGCCGCAACGAACGATGTGATCGGCCGGGACGGCCGGCTTCCCTGGCATCTTCCCAGCGACCTGCGCCGGTTCAGGGAATTGACGATGGGAAAACCGATCCTGATGGGTCGGAAAACCTGGGAGTCGCTGCCGCGCCGCCCGCTGCCCGGCCGCGACAATCTGGTGGTGAGCCATCGGGGCCTCGTCGGCGAGCATGACGGCGCCCGCTGGTTCACCGGTCTCGGGGCGGCGGTGTCGTGGGCACAAGGCTCCGGTGCGGCCGAACTGTGCGTCATCGGCGGTGCCGCCCTGTTCCGCGAGACGCTGCCGATCGCCGATCGCCTGCACCTGACCCGCATCGAAAGCACCGTGGACGGCGACACGGTGATGCCGCCCATCGGGGCGGAATGGGCAGAGGTGTGGTCGAGCGCGCCCATGGAAGAGAATGGGCTGTTCTATCGCTACATCGATCTCGAAAAGGTGCGCGGGTAGGGGGCAAGCGCCCCCCTTTAAGCCCCTTACTCTTCGCCACCCAGCCGGTGCAGAACGTCGTCCAGCTGGTCGAGCGTCTGGTAATGGATGGTGATCGTCCCGCGTTGGCCCTGCGGATTGATCGCGACCTTCAGACCGATGCGGGCGGAGATCTCCTCCTCGAGATTGATCAGGTCGACGTCCTTCATCGCCGGAGCGTTGCCGGATCCGCCGTTCGCGGCCTTGCCTTTCTTCGCCTTCGGCTGATCGCCGCGCATCAGGTCTTCGGTCTGGCGGACGTTCAGGCCGCGCGTCACCACCTCGCGGGCTACGGCGGCCGGATCCGGGGCGGTCAGCAGGGCGCGGGCATGGCCGGCGGTCAGCGCGCCGTCCTGAACCATCGACTTGACGGGATCGGGCAGGGCCAGCAGGCGCATCATGTTGGCGACATGGCTGCGGCTCTTGCCGACGGCGCGGGCCAGATCCTCCTGCGTGTGCTCGAACTCCTCCATCAGGCGGCGATAGCCCTCCGCCTCTTCCAGAGGAGTCAGATCCTGGCGCTGGATGTTCTCGATCAGCGCGATTTCCAGCGCCTCGCGGTCGCTGAGATCGCGGATGACGACCGGAACCTCATGCAGGCCGGCGATCTGCGCGGCGCGCCAGCGGCGTTCGCCGGCGATCAGCTCGTAGGAATTGGCATCCTCGCCATCGCGGCGGACGAGAAGGGGCTGCAGGATGCCCTTGTCGCGGATGGAGTCGACGAGGCCCTGGATGGCCTCCTCGTCGAACTTTCGCCGTGGCTGGTACTTGCCGGGGTGCACGAACTCGATCGGCACCTGCTTGGACTGCCGCACCTTGTCGAGTGCCGAGTAATCCTCGGTCGCCTCGCCGAACAGGGCGGAAAGGCCGCGGCCCAGGCTGGCACGGCGGGCGCCCCCTTGCTTGGTGTCGTCGATCATGCGGTCAGTCTCTTCTCACGGCGCAGCACCTCGCCCGCCAGATGGATGTAGGCCTGGGATCCGGGGCAGCGCATGTCGTAGATCAGCACCGGCTTACCGTGCGACGGCGCCTCCGACACCTTGACATTGCGCGGGATGACGGTGTCGTACACCTTCTCCCCGAAGAAGCCGCGGACGTCCGCCGCCACCATGTCCGACAGGTTGTTGCGCTTGTCGAACATGGTCAGCACGACGCCGTGGATGTCCAGGTTCGGGTTGAAGGCGCGCTTCACGCGTTCGATGGTGCGGACCAGATGGCTGAGACCCTCCAGCGCGTAGAACTCGCACTGCAGGGGGACCATCACCGCATGGGACGCGACCAGAGCGTTCAGCGTCAGAAGACCCAGCGCCGGCGGGCAGTCGATCAGGACATAGTCGTATTCGAGCGCGCTGTTGGCGACCGCCTCGCGCAGTCGAAACTCGCGGCGCTCGGCACCGACCAGCTCGATCTCGGCACCCGACAGATCGACCGAGGAGGTGATGATCGACAGGTTCGGCACCGAGGAGGGGGTCGCGGCCTGCTCCAGCGAGACGTCGTCGAACAGCACGTCATAGATGCCGACGCGGCGGTCCGAGCGGGGGATGCCGAGACCGGTGGACGCATTGCCCTGCGGGTCGAGGTCGATCACCAGCACCCGCTTGCCAATGACGGCGAGCGCGGTGGCGAGGTTGATCGTCGTCGTGGTCTTGCCCACGCCGCCCTTCTGGTTGGCAATCGCAACCACGCGGGCAAGGGGACGGGTGACGGCAGACATGGCAGCCTCTCGGGAGTCCGGTTGGCGGGAAGAAGGCGGAGGGAGAGTGTCAGGCACGGTTTTCACGCACGCTCAAGGTCACTCACACGCAGGATGGTTCCGCTCGGATCGGTGCGGCTGTCAAATCGCTCCGTCCGCAGTCTCCAATATCGCGTGGCAGCGGTCAATTCGTCGTCCAGCGCAGCACCCTTCAGGAACAGGCACTTGCCGCGCGATCCGATGAAGGGGTGGGCCCAGCCAAACAGGTCGGTCAGCGGCGCCAAAGCGCGGGCGGTGACGACATCGGCTTCGATGCCGGTGACGGTTTCGATCCGCTTGGTGTGGACGGTGACCGGCGCTTCGCAGACCCGCGCGACCTCGCGCAGGAAGGCGCATTTGCGCACGTCGCTCTCGATCAGATGCACCTGCGGCACACCGAGGACGGCGAGCACCAGACCGGGGAAGCCGGCCCCGCTGCCGAGATCGACCAGCACCCGCGTGCCGTCCGGCAGCAGCGGGTAGAGCTGGGCGGAGTCGAGGAAGTGGCGCTTCCAGGCGTCGGGCAGGGTGGAGGGTCCGACCAGATTGATCTTCGGCTGCCACTTGCGCAGCAGACCTTCATAGGCGATCAGGCGGTCGAGCGTTTCACGTGAAACACCGGTGGCCTCCTGAAATGCAATCGCATCGAACCCGCTCATTCGGCGGCCACCCCGGACGAGACCACGTCGCGGCGCTTCACATGGCGGAGCAGGGCAACCAGCGCGGCCGGGGTCATGCCGGGAATGCGGGCCGCCGCACCCAGCGTCGCCGGACGCGACTGACGCAGCTTCTGCCGTATTTCGGCGGACAGGCTGCCGATGCCATCGACATCCAGATCGTCGGGCAGAGCAAGGGACTCGTCCTTGCGGAAGGCACGGATGTCGGCCTCCTGCCGGCCGAGATAGCCGGCATATTTGCCGTCGATCTCCAACTGCTCGGCAATCTCCGGCGCGATCTCGCCAAGCTCCGGCCATAGGCGGGCGAGGGCGGCGAGGTCGATGTCGGGATAGCGCAGCAGGTCGGCGGCACTGCGGCGCACGCCGTCCTGGTTCACCGCGACACCCTGGCGGGAGAGTTCGGCCGGCGTCGCCTGCAGCGAGGCGACAAGCGCACGACCGGCCGACAGTGCAGCGCTCTTGGCGGCGAAGACATCGCGACGCTCGGAGCCGACGCAGCCTATGGCGATACCCTTGTCGGTCAGCCGCTGGTCGGCGTTGTCGGCGCGCAGCAGCAACCGGTATTCGGCGCGCGAGGTGAACATGCGGTAGGGCTCGTTGGTGCCCCGGCCGATCAGGTCGTCGATCAGCACGCCGATGTAAGCGTCGGCGCGATCGAGGACGAAGCCCTCGCGGTTGCCGCTTGCCGCCAACGCGGCGTTGATGCCGGCCATCAGACCCTGGGCCGCCGCCTCTTCATAGCCGGTGGTGCCGTTGATCTGACCGGCCAGGAACAGGCGCGGCGCCCGGCGGGTCTCCAGCGTCGGCTTCAGTTCACGCGGATCGACATAATCATATTCGATGGCGTAGCCGGGGCGGATCATCACGACCTTCTCCAGCCCCGGCATGCTGGCAAGGATACCGAGCTGCACGTCGCGGGGCAGGGAGGTGGAGATGCCGTTCGGGTAGACGGTGGGATCGTCCAGACCTTCCGGTTCGAGGAAGATCTGGTGCTTCTCCTTCTCGGCGAAGCGGACGACCTTGTCCTCGATGGAGGGACAATAGCGCGGACCGGTGCCGGTGATCTGGCCGGAATACATCGGCGCGCGATGCAGGTTGGCGCGGATCAGGGCATGAGCTTCCGGCGTCGTCCAGGTGATCGCGCAGTCGATCTGCGGCGTGTCGATCCGCTCCGTCATATAAGAGAAGGGCGGGGGCGGCATATCCCCTGGCTGCTTCTCCAGCGCGTCCCAATCGATGGTGCGGCCGTCGAGGCGCGGCGGCGTGCCGGTCTTCAGACGGCCGAGCGGGAAGCCGAGATGAGCCAGCGTGTCGGACAGGCCGATGGATGGCGCCTCGCCAACGCGGCCGGCGGGGGTGCGCTCCTCGCCGATGTGGATCAGGCCGCGCAGGAAGGTGCCGGTGGTCAGCACCACCGCGCCGGCGCGGATGGACTCGCCGGCCCCGGTAACGACACCGGTGATGCGGTGGTCCGCGTCGACGATCAGATCCTCGGCGCCACCGGCTTCGATGAACAGGTTTTCCTGTTCGGCCAGCAGCGACTGCATCGCCTGGCGATAGAGCTTGCGATCGGCCTGAGCGCGCGGACCACGGACGGCGGGACCCTTGCTACGGTTCAGGATGCGGAATTGGATGCCGCCGCGGTCGATGGCCTTCGCCATCACGCCGTCCAGCGCATCGATCTCCCGCACCAGATGGCCCTTGGCCAAACCGCCAATGGCGGGGTTGCAGGACATCTCGCCGATGGTTTCGACCTTGTGGGTCAGCAGGAGCGTACGCGCACCCATGCGCGCTGCCGCCGCAGCCGCCTCACAGCCGGCGTGACCGCCGCCGACAACGATGACATCAAAGTTCCGCATGCGCGGGACCATAACCGAACGACGCCGGGGATCCAAGAGGCGGGGCAGGGACAAGTGGGACACATCAGCGTTGTTTCACGTGAAACATGCCGTCACTTGCCGCTGTCACTTGCCGATGCAGAAGTCGCGGAAGATCACGTCCAGCAGATCCTCCACATCCACCCGCCCGGTGATGCGTCCCAGCGCCCGGCTGGCGAGACGCACATCCTCCGCCGCCAGCTCCGGCAGCGGCGCGTCGAGCGCGCGCAGCAGTGACTCCCGGCATTCCATCAACGCGGCACGATGGCGGGCGCGGGTCAGAGACGGGGCGCTGCCGATGGCGAGCCGATCGGCGCTGAATGCCGTCAGCGTTTCCTCCAACGTCTTCAGACCGGTGCCGGTGTGGGCAGAGACCAGGATCGGGGCCAGATCCGGTCGCAGGTCGGTGGCCGTCGCGAGGTCAGTCTTGTTGAACACCACCACGGTGTCGCGGTCGATCAGGTCCAGCGTCGCCGGGTCGAGATCGGGCAGGGTGGTGGCATCGAACACCGCCACCTTCACATCGGCACGCGCCGCCCGGTCGCGGGCGCGGCGGATGCCTTCCTCTTCGACTTCATCGGCAGCAGCTTCGCGCAAGCCTGCGGTGTCGGCCAGCACGACCGGATAGCCGCCGAGGTCGAGATGCACCTCGATGATGTCGCGGGTGGTGCCGGCGCGGGCGGAGACGATAGCAGCGTCACGTCGGGCGATCGCATTCAGCAGGCTCGACTTGCCGGCGTTCGGCGCGCCGACGATGGCGATGTGCAGCCCTTCGCGCAGACGCTCGCCCCGGCCGCCGTCATCGAGATGCGCTGCGATCTCATCGGCCAGCCCGGCGATCACCGGACGCACGGCATCGGCGACACCGCCGGGCAGATCGTCTTCGGCGAAGTCTATGTCGGCTTCAATATGGGCAAGAGCGCGGGTCAGCCGCTCCCGCCAGCCGTCATAAAGTTTGCCGAGCGCACCCTCCATCTGCCGCAAGGCCTGTCGGCGCTGGGCGGTGGTCTCGGCATCGATCAGGTCGGCGACCGCCTCCGCCTCCGTCAGGTCGAGCTTGCCGTTCTCGAAAGCGCGGCGGGTGAACTCGCCCGGTTCGGCCAGTCGCAGGCCGGGCAGGGTGGCGAGCGCCTCGATCACGCCAGTGACGACGGCGCGTCCGCCATGCAGATGCAACTCCACCACATCCTCGCCGGTGAAGCTGGCGGGGGCGGTGAAGCGCAGGACCAGCGCGTCGTCCAGCGCATCGCCGGTGCGCGGATCGCGCAGCTTGGTCAGCACGGCGCAGCGGGGAGCTGGCAGGGGGCGGCCGGTCAGCGCCGCGAGGGCGGATCCGGCCTCGGGCCCCGAAATGCGAACCACCGCCACACCGGAGCGGCCGGGGGCGGTGGCGAGAGCGTAGATGGTGGTGAACATCGGATAGGATCAGCCGCGCTGCTCGGGCCGCAGCTCCCGCTGCTCCGGCGTCAGCATCAGGCGCTCGACGCGGCGGCCCTCGACCAGGTGGGTCTGCAGGATTTCATCGACATCGCCGGTGCTGTGATAGCTGTACCAGACGCCTTCCGGATAGATCACCATCGTCGGACCGAGTTCACAGCGGTCGAGGCAGCCGGCGGAGTTGATCCGCACCTTGCCGTCGAAGCCGAGTTCACGGGCGCGGGCCTTCATATAGTCGCGCAGCTTCTCCGACCCGTGGGCGGCGCAGGATCCGCGGCGATGCCCATCGGGGCGACGGTTGGTGCAGCAGAAGACATGGGCTTCGAAATAGGGCTTTTGCGATTCAATAGGATGGTCGGTCACTTTCTTCCTTCCTGGCCCAGGGCAGACGCCATCTGGGACCAAAACATCTTCTGCATCTGCTCCATACCCTGGATGCCGGCAGGGAGCCAGGTCTTCAGCATGGTCTCCGGGTCCATGGCCTGGAGGTTCGCACGCATGCGTTCCTGGATCTCCTGCATCATGGCATCCTGCATCGGCTTCACGTCGGGCAGGCCCAGGAAGTGCCGGGCCTCGTCCGGGGTGCAGTCGATGTCGACGGTGATTTTCATGGGAACCCCTCCAGACCCGGATCGGGTGCCGGATCCGGCACCATTGCAGGCATTGGCCGTGTTGATTTTGGGGTTGAGCGCCGCGGCGGCTCATGCCCCACTATACAGATAGGATGCACTGGCGCAACGCCACCCCGGCGCCACCTATTGATTCACGACACACCAACAGATCGGACACCGCCATGCCCGCCACTCCGTTGGGCGCGAACCTGCTAGGCCGGGAGACGAGCCCCTATCTGCTGCAGCACAAGGACAACCCGGTGCACTGGATGCCCTGGGGGCCGGAGGCCTTCGCCCGTGCCAAGGCGGAGAACAAGCCGGTGCTGCTGTCGGTCGGCTATGCCGCCTGCCACTGGTGCCACGTGATGGCGCATGAGAGCTTCGAAAATCCCGAGATCGCCGGGCTGATGAACGAGCTGTTCATCAACATCAAGGTCGACCGGGAGGAACGGCCGGATCTCGACACCATCTACCAGTCGGCACTGGCCCTGCTGGGACAGCAGGGCGGTTGGCCGCTGACCATGTTCCTGACACCGGATGCGGAGCCCTTCTGGGGCGGCACATACTTCCCGCCGGCGCCCCGTTATGGCCGGGCCGGCTTCCCCGACGTGCTGCGCGGCATCGCCGGCACCTATGCCAATGAGCAGGACAAGGTCGGCAAGAATGTCGACGCGCTGAAATCGGCACTCGCTGGGATGGGGGAGAACCGGTCGGCCGGCGCGGTCGATGCCGGGGTGCTGGATCAGGTGGCGCAACGGCTGCTGCGGGAGGTCGATCCGATCCATGGCGGCATCGGCAGCGCGCCGAAATTCCCGCAGGTGCCGCTGTTCGAACTGCTGTGGCGGGCATGGCAGCGCACCGGGCGCGAGCCGTTCCGCGAGGCGGTGACCCACACGCTGGCCAACATGGCGCAGGGCGGCATCTACGATCATCTCGGCGGCGGCTTCGCCCGCTATTCGGTCGATGAACGCTGGCTGGTGCCGCATTTCGAGAAGATGCTCTACGACAATGCGGAGCTGCTCGACCTGATGACGCTGGTCTGGCAGGAGACGCGCGACCCGCTGCTGGAAACCCGCATCCGCGAGACGGTCGGCTGGCTGCTGCGCGAGATGATCGCCGACGGCGGCGGATTCGCCGCGACGCTGGACGCCGACAGCGAGGGCGAGGAGGGACTCTTCTATATATGGCAGGAGCATGAGGTCGACCGGTTGCTCGGTCCCGCCCTCGGCGACAACGGTCTGGCGACGTTTAAGCGCGTTTACGAAGTGCTGCCCCAGGGCAATTGGGAGGGCGTCACCATCCTGAACCGGCTGGGCGGTCTGGCACTGGCCGACGACGCCACCGAGGCGACGCTCGCCAAGGGCCGGGAGATCCTGTTGCGGGCGCGGGCCAAGCGGGTGAGGCCGGGCTGGGACAACAAGGTGCTGGCCGACTGGAACGGCCTGATGATCGCGGCGCTGACCCATGCCGCCCTGGCGCTGGACGAGCCGGAATGGCTGGACGCCGCCGGCCGCTCCTTCACCTTCGTCCGCGACCGGATGGATAGCGCCGGGCGGCTTTGCCACAGCTGGCGGCACGGACAGGGCAAGCATGCGGGGATGCTCGACGATTACGCCCAGATGGCGCGCGCGGCCCTGGCGTTGCACGAGGCGACCGGGGATCCGGCGGCGCTCGATCAGGCGAAGACCTGGGTGGCGACGCTCGACGCCCATTTCTGGGACGGCGCCAACGGCGGCTATTTCTTCACCGCCGACGATGCGGAAGGGCTGATCGTCCGCACCAAGAGCGTCTACGACAACGCCACGCCCAGCGGCAACGGCACCATGCTGGCGGTGCTGACCACGCTGTTCCAGCGCACCGGCGAGGATGCCTATCGCGAGCGGGCAGAGGCGCTCGCCGCCGCCTTCTCGGGGGAGTTGACGCGCAACTTCTTCCCGCTGCCGACCTTCCTGAACGCGGTGGAACTGATGACGGCACCGCTGCAGATCGTCATCGTCGGCCCGCCCAAAGCGGCGGAGACCGAGGCGCTGCGCCGCACCGTGCTGGACCGCTCGCTGCCCAACCGCATCCTGACCGTGCTCCCTCCGAAGGCGGATCTGCCCGCCACTCATCCGGCACAGGGGAAGGGGATGCGCGACGGGACGGCCACCGCCTATGTCTGCCGCGGCATGACCTGCTCGGCACCGGTGACGGCGCCGGCGGATCTGGCTGCCCTTCTGGCAACGAAAAGCTGACTTTCGGGGAGGAAACCATGGCGCGTCTTTCCATCGACAGCCCGCTGGGGCCCCTGATGCTGAGCGGGGACGGATCCGCCCTCACCTCGGTCGGCTGGGGCCGCTTCGACCATGACGAACCCGATGCGGTGCTGGCCGAGACGGCACGCCAGCTGGAGGCCTATTTCGCCGGACGGCTCCAGCGTTTCAACCTGCCACTGAAGCCGGCGGGCACCGCGTTCCGGCGGAGCGTCTGGGACGCGATGCTGGCGATCCCCTATGGCGGCACCGCGACCTATGGCGGGATGGCAAAGATGCTGGGCAGCGCGCCGCGCGCGGTCGGCGGAGCCTGCGGCGCCAACCCGATCCCGATCATCATTCCCTGTCATCGGGTGCTGGCCAGCGGCGGAGCGCCCGGCGGCTATTCCGGCCATGGCGGGCTGGACACCAAGGCGTGGTTGCTGGCGCTGGAACGCCGGCATGCCGGCGTGGGGCAGGGCAACGGTGCGGCGGCGGAGCAGTTCGCGTTGCTTTGAGACGTCTGAGAACTCCAAAAAGAAGGGAAACCAAACCACCATGGTTCATGCAATCCGCATCCACGAGCACGGCGGGCCGGAGGTTTTGCGCTGGGACGAAATCGAGGTGGGAGAGCCCGGTCCCGGTCAGGTGCGCATCCGCCAGACCGCCGTCGGACTGAACTACATCGACACCTATCACCGCTCCGGCGCCTACAAGCTGCCGGATCTGCCGGCGGTGATCGGCATGGCGGGCACCGGCGTGGTTGAAGCGCTGGGGCCGGACGTCACCACGCTGAAGATCGGCGACCGCGTCGGTTACGCCATGTCGATCGGCGCCTATGCCGAGAGCCGCCTGATCGCCGCCGACCGGCTGGTGCCGCTGCCGAGCTGGCTCGACGAACAAGCCACGGCTGCCACCCTGCTGCAGGGATTGACCGCGCAGTATCTGCTGCGCAGCACCTATGTGGTCCAGCCCGGCGATACCATCCTGGTGCAGGCCGCCGCCGGCGGGGTGGGGCTGCTGCTGTGCTCCTGGGCGCGCCATCTCGGCGTCACGGTGATCGGAACCGTCGGGTCGGAGGAGAAGGCAGAACTGGCGAAGGCCCATGGCTGTCACCACACCATCGACTACACCCGCGAGGATTTCGTCCAGCGGGTGAAGGATCTGACGGACGGGCAGGGCGTGCCGGTGGTCTATGACGGCGTCGGCAAGACGACCTTCCTGAAGGGGCTGGACTGCCTGCGGCCGCGCGGGCTGATGGTGCTGTTCGGCGCCGCGTCTGGCGCGCCGGCGCCGCTGGATCTGGGCCTGCTGGCGACGAAGGGGTCGCTCTATGTGACGCGGCCGACGCTGGCGACCTACACCGCCAAGCGGGAGGATTTGATGGCGTCCGCCGCGGATCTGTTCGACGCGGTGAAGAACGGCGGGGTGACCTTCACAGTCAACCAGCGCTTTGCGCTGAAGGACACGGCGGAGGCCCATCGGGCGCTTGAGGCCCGGGCGACGACGGGGTCGACGGTGCTGGTGCCGTAAGGGGGTTAAATAGGTGCGAGGTTAAACCCCCACCTATCCTCCCCAGCTGGGCGGGGGAGGGACTGCCGCCACTCTACCGAACAAGCACTTACTCCCTCTCCCGCCCAGCGGGGGAGGGTCGGGGTGGGGGCAATCGACGCGGACTACTCCACCGCCCAAAGCGGGTTCTTGATCTTCTTCAGCATCTCCGCATGCGCCGCGGCCTCATCGTCGCTGACGGCGAAGGCGCGGGCTTCGCGGAAGGGGCGGTCGATGCGGACCGGGCCGGTGGGACCACTCTTCGATGCGGGACCGCCGGCGAAGGACAGGCCGGTCTGCCGGCCGCCCAGCAGTTCCAGATAAACCTCGGCCAGCAGCTGGGCGTCGAGCAGCGCGCCGTGCAGGGTGCGGTTGGAGTTGTCGACGCCGAAGCGCTTGCACAGCGCGTCCAGGGTGGCGGGCGAGCCGGGGAACTTCTGTCGGGCCATCAGCAGCGTGTCGATGGCGCGGTCCTTCGGCATCACCGGATGGCCGGCGATCTTCAGCTCCCAATTCAGGAAGTGCATATCGAAGGCGGCGTTGTGGATCACCAGCGGGGCGTCGCCGATGAAGGCAACGAAGTCGGCGGCCACATCGTTGAACAGCGGCTTGTCGGCCAGGAACTCAGCGCTCAGCCCGTGAACGGCGAAGGCCTCCGGCGGCATGTCGCGTTCGGGGTTGAGGTAGACGTGAAAGCGTTCGCCGGTGGCGAGATGGTTGACCAGCTCGATGCAGCCGATCTCGACCAGCCGGTGACCCTCCTCCGGCTTGAAGCCCGTGGTTTCGGTGTCGAGAACGATTTCACGCATGATGGATCTGCCCTGGTTGATAGCCGCGCGGCGGCCAGTGCCTGCCCGGCCGCCGTGCCATCCGATGTTGTCTGACTTGCCGCACAATGCCCTGAAGCGCCCGCCGCGTCACCAGCCGACCGGCACCCGTCGGCACGACATAGTCCGCACGCCGCCGTTTCTCCGCATCCGGCATCTGGCGGGCGAGGATACCGGCGAACTTCTCCGCCGTCATGCCCGGCCGGGCCAGCACGCGGGCGCGCTGGACGGCGAAGGGGGCGGAGACGACGATGGTGGCGTCGACCCGCCGCTCGCCATGGGTTTCGAACAGCAAGGGAATATCCAGCACGGCGATCTTCGCGCCACGCCGCGCGGCACGGGCGAGGAAGTGGCGCTGCGCCGCCTGGACCATCGGGTGCAGGATCGCCTCCAGCCTCTTCAGCGCGTCCGGGTCGCGGAACACCGCCGCCCCCAGCGCTGGCCGGCTGACTGCACCGTCGATCACGACGCCGGGGAAGGCGGCGTCGATGGCCGGCACCGCCCGCCCGCCGCGGCCGAGCAGCCCGTGCACCACCGCATCGGAATCGCAGACCGGGGCGCCCATCGCCTGCAGCATCCGCGCGGCGGTGCTCTTGCCCATGCCGATGGAGCCGGTCAGGCCCAGCACGATCATGACCCGATCCTCAGCCTTCCAGGACGTAACGGGTCAGTTCCGGCGTCACCTGCGGCTCGACGCCGAACCAGGCCTTGAACCCGGGACGGGCCTGATGCAGCAGCATGCCGATGCCGCCGGCCACCGGGTTGCCGCGCGCCCTGGCCTCGGCCAGCAGCGGGGTTTCCAGCGGCACATAGACGATGTCGTTGACGACGGCCGAGACGGGCAGGGCGCGCAAAGGCAGGTCAAGCGCCGGCTGCCCCGCCATGCCCTGGGTGGTGGTGTTGACCAGCAGAGCGGCGCCGTCGAGCGCGGTTTCACGTGAAACCCAATCGACCACCGTCACTCCGCCGTTGAGGCCGACCGCGGCCAGATCCGCCGCCAGTTCCTCGGCGCGGGCGCGGGTGCGGTTGACCAGACGGACCTCCGGCGCACCGGCATCGAGCAGGGCGACCACCACGGCGCGGGCGGCGCCGCCGGCACCGATCACCACCGCCGGACCACGCTCCGCCGTCCAGCCCGGCTGTTCGGCGCGCAGGTTCTCGATGAAGCCGAAACCGTCGGTGTTGCCGCCTTCCAGCGCGCCATCCTCCGCCACCACGATGGTGTTGACGGCTCCCATGCGCCGAGCGGTTTCGTCCAGCCGGTCGACGGTGCGGAAGGCGATCTCCTTCAACGGGACGGTGACGTTGCAGCCGCGAAAGCCAAGCGCGGGCAGGGCGCGGATCGCCTGTTCAGCCCGCTCCGGCGCCACCGCCAGCGGCACATAGGCGCCGTCGATCCCATACTGGCGCAGCCAGAACCCATGCAACCGGGGCGACCGCGAATGGCTGATCGGCCAACCCATCACACCGGCGATTTTCGCCTTGCCGCTGATAGCGTGAACCGCCGTCATTCCCTGCCCACTCCATGCACGCGCAGAAAACCGAGCAGCGGCAGAAGCGGCAGCCCGAGGATGGTGAAGAAGTCGCCCTCGACCCGATGGAACAGCTGCGCCCCCAGCCCTTCCAGCTGGTAGGCGCCGACCGAGTGCAGCACGTCGTCGCCGACACGGTCGAGATAGTCGTCGAGAAAGGCTTCGGAGAAATTGCGCATGGTCAACCGGGCACTGTCGATCTGGTGCCACATCCGTTCGCCGTTGCGCACCACCACGGCACAGCTGACCAGCCGGTGGGTCTTGCCGCGCAGGTCGAGAAGCTGGGCGCGGGCCGCGGCGCGATCGGCCGGCTTGTCGAACCAGCGCCCCTCGCATTCCAGCATCTGGTCGGCACCGACCACCAGCGCACCGGGGTGGCGGCGGGTGATGCGCTGGGCCTTCAACTCGGCCAGGGCTTCGGCGACGATGTCGGCGGAGACGCCCTCCGCCCGGCCGGCGGCCTTCACCTCGTCCTCATCGACCAGCGGCTTGTCGAGGATCGCGGTCACGCCGGCCTGCTCCAGCATCGCCGCGCGCGTGCGCGAGCCCGACGCCAGGACGAGCTTGGGAGCCGTGCTCACGTCTTCTTTCCTTCCGGGCTGAAGTTGGCGCTCTGGCGGCGGGCGAGCAGCATCATGATCTCGGCCGCGGTCTCTTCGATGGAGCGGCGGGATACGTCGATCACCGGCCAGCCGCGCCGGCTGAACAGGCGGCGCGCCTCCTGGACCTCGGCGCGGACCAGCTCGGGGTCGGCGTAGCTGGAGCCCTCGCCCTGGTTCAGCAGCTTCAGACGGTTACGGCGAATCTGCACCAGCCGGTCGGGGTCCTTGGTCAGCCCGACGATCAGCGGCCGGGTCAGCAGGTCCAGTTCCGCCGGCAGCGGGCTGCCCGGCACCAGGGGGATGTTGGCCGCCTTGATGCCGCGGTTGGCCAGATAGATGCAGGTCGGCGTCTTGGAACTGCGCGACACGCCGATCAGCACCACGTCGGCCTCGTGCAGGTCCCAGTTCGACTGGCCGTCGTCGTGGGACAGGGCGAAGTCGACGGCGTCGATCCGGCTGAAATACTCGGCGTCCAGCACATGCTGGCGGCCGGGCTGGCGCTGCGATTCCACGCCCAGGAAGGCGGCGAGCGCGTTGATCAGCGGATCGAGCACGGGGATGCAGGGCACCTGCATCTCGCGGCAGAAATCCTGCAGGCGGCGGCGCAGTGTCTCGTCGACCAGCGTGAACATCACCAGCCCGTGATTGTCCCGAATCCCCTCCAGCACGAGGTCGAGCTGGCGGTCGGTCCGCACCAGATTCCAGAAATGCTCGATCGGCCGAACGTCGTCGAACTGGATGACGCAGGCGCGCGCCACGCTGTTGATGGTCTCGCCCGTCGCATCGGACACGAGATGTAGGTGGAACTCTTTCATCCGTCCCCAACATTCTGTGGAGAACCCGGCCCAGATCTGTGGACAACCGGATCCGCCTTCGTTTCGTCCCGACCGGGGGACTTCTCCTCCCCGATACGGCCAAGTGCGGAACAACTCCGCCGACCGCTTCGGAAGCTGGGAAGATCCGGCCCCATCCGCCCTGTTATCCACGGGACTCCCGTTCGTCCAGCTATAGCATTTCCGCCGTTTCCGACGGTAGTGCTCCGAATCGTCCACAGATCCGCACACATGGACGCACAAGCCCCCGGATCTGTGGATAGATTCGCTTGAGTCGGGGATCACCGTTATCCACAGGCATCCACCTCATCCTCTTCCTTTCTCCCTTTAAAAAATATAGTGAAGAAGAGGGGATAAACCCGTCCCGGAATCCGGCGCGGAATCGGCGCTGGAATCGCAGGGGTTCAGATTCGCAAGTCCCAGATTCGCAAAGCCAAGGAACGCACCGTCTTGTCCGCCACCAGCTCCGACGTCCAGAATCAGGCTTCCCAGCCTGCCCTGAAGCCGATGCTCGCCGCCCTGGCGGGAGAGGTGCGGACGCGTCCGCCCTTCTGGCTGATGCGTCAGGCCGGACGCTATCTGCCGGAATATCGCGAGCTGCGGGCGAAGGCCGGCAGCTTTCTCGATCTCTGCTACAACCCCGACTTCGCGGTCGAGGTGACCTTGCAGCCGCTGCACCGTTACGGCATGGACGCGGCGATTCTGTTCTCCGACATCCTGGTGGTGCCGCATGCCCTGGGGCAGCCGCTGGCCTATCTGGAGGGGGAGGGGCCGAAGCTGGATCCGGTCCGCAACGTCGAGGACCTGAAGCGCCTGTCACGCGACCGCTTCCACGAGACGCTGGCGCCGGTCTACGAGACGGTGCGCCGGCTCTCCACCGCGATTCCGGAGGGCACGACGCTGATCGGCTTTGCAGGGGCTCCCTGGACCATCGCCTGCTACATGGTCGAAGGGGCGGGCTCCAAGGAGTATGCGCACGTCAAGCGCTGGGCCTATGGCGACCCGGCGGGATTCGGCCAGCTAATCGACCTGATCGTCGAGGTGACCGCCGACTATCTCTGCCGCCAGATCGAGGCGGGGGCCGAGGTGGTGCAGCTGTTCGACAGCTGGGCCGGCGTGCTGCCGGTGGCGGAGTTCCGCCGCTGGGTGATCGAGCCGACGCGGCGGATCGTCGCACTGGTGAAGGCGAAGCACCCGAACACGCCGGTCATCGGCTTCCCGCGCGGCGCCGGCCATGCCTATGAGGAGTATGTCGCCGGGTCCGGCGTCGATGCTGTGGGGCTCGACACCACCGTCCCGCCGGTGTGGGCGGCGCAGACTCTCCAGACGCGGCTGCCGGTGCAGGGAAACCTCGACCCGATCATGCTGGCGGCGGGCGGCAAGGCGCTGGAGACCGCGACGCGCGACATCCTGGAGGCGTTGGCCGGCGGCCCCTTCGTCTTCAACCTGGGCCATGGCGTCATCCAGTCGACCCCGCCGCAGCATGTCGCCGATCTGACCCGCATCCTGCGGGAATGGCCGGGGCGCGGCTGAGGCTTTCCGGCGGACCGGCGCTAAGGGGCTGAAAAAGCGACGGAGGGGGTCTGGACAGAGCGACGGCGACGCTCCAGTTTAGCGGGCACCATGAGCCAGCAATTCTCCCAGACCTCCGCCTCGACCACTGCAACGCCCGGCGGCCGGCCGCGGCGTGTCGCCGTCGTGCTGTTCAACCTCGGCGGTCCGGACGCGCCGGAGGCGGTGCGGCCCTTCCTGTTCAACCTGTTCGCCGATCCGGCCATCATCCGGCTGCCGAACCCGTTCCGCTTCCTGATCGCCAGCCTGATCAGCGGACGGCGGGCCAAGCCGGCCACCGCGATCTATGCCCAGCTCGGCGGCAAGTCGCCGCTGCTGGAGAACACGGAAGCCCAGACGGCGGCGCTGGAAGCAATGCTGGCGGCAGATCCGGCAGCAGATCCGGCCGGGGAGGGGGCGGAGACCAAGGTCTTCATCGCCATGCGCTACTGGCACCCGATGAGCGCCGAGACGGCCGCCCGGGTGAAGGCGTACGACCCGGATCTGGTCGTGCTGCTGCCGCTCTACCCGCAATTCTCCACCACCACCACGGCGTCGAGCGCCAAGGCGTGGCATGAGGCGGCGAACACCGTCGGACTGACGGCGCCGACGAAGCTGCTGTGCTGCTATCCGACCCAGCCCGGCTTCATCGACGGCACGGCGGATCTGATCCGTCCGCTGTACGAGGCGGCCAAGGCCCATGGCAAGCCGCGCGTCCTGTTCTCCGCCCACGGGCTGCCGAAGAAGGTGGTGGCCTCCGGCGACCCCTATCAGTGGCAGTGCGAGCGGACGGCAGAGTCCATCGCCGCGGCGCTGGGCATCGACGATCTCGACTGGATCAACTGCTACCAGAGCCGCGTCGGCCCGATGGAGTGGATCGGCCCCAGCACCGACGCCGAGATCCGCCGCGCCGGCCAGGACGGCGTGCCGATCCTGGTGGTGCCGATGGCCTTCGTGTCGGAGCATTCCGAGACGCTGGTGGAGATCGAGGTCGAATACCGCCATCTCGCCAAGGAGGCAGGGGTGCCGCACTTCACCCGCGTGCCGACCGTCGGGGTGCATCCCGGCTTCATCGACGGGCTGGCGGCGCTGGTGCGGCAGACGGTCGCGGGCAAGGCGGCGATCTGCTCCCAGAAGGGCGACCGGATCTGCCCGTCCAACTTCTCCGGCTGCCCGCAGGCGCGGCCCTGAACCGCAAAGAAAGAAGGGACACGCCCGGTGCTGTACGATTGGATCAAGGCGCTGCACGTCATCAGCATCATCGCCTGGATGGCGGGGTTGCTCTACCTGCCGCGGCTGTTCGTCTACCACTGCCAAGTGTCGGCCGGATCCGAGGCGTCGGAAACCTTCAAGGTGATGGAGCGCCGCCTGCTGCGCGTCATCATGAACCCGGCGATGATCGCCTCCTACGTGTTCGGCATCACCATGATCGTGCTGACGCCGGAATGGATGAAGCAGGGCTGGCTGCACGCCAAGATCCTGTTCGTGCTGCTGCTGACCGTCAGCCACATGATGATGGCCCGCTGGCGCCGGGACTTCGCCGAGGATCGCAACACCCGGCCGCAGCGCTTCTTCCGCATCGCCAACGAGGTGCCGACGCTGCTGATGATCGGCATCGTCATCTTCGTCATCGTGAAGCCCTTCTGACCGCCGGCAGGTGAACGCGCCGTCTTCCACCTCCCGGAAAAAGCGGAATCCGCGACCTGTGCGGGTTTCGCTTTCGTTTGACTTGCGCCCGCCGATCCGATAACCATGTCAGGACCACGGGGTTTTCGCCCCGCGGCCTCCCACGCCCACATCTGCCGATCCGACGCTCTGACTTTGAGCCGGGCCTGGTGGCTGGCGATCCGCTCCCGTGCGACCATTATCCGGACGCCCTGGCGCGCACCCGCCTATGCGCCACCCGCTGCCCACCCGACGCGACCGCGTTGCAGCGTCCCCCGCTGCCAACCGCCGTCGGCCGGACCTTCTGGCACCTCCCATCCCCAAGGCCACTCCCCCGCATGACGATTTCACAGGCAATCCGATGCATCTCCAAGAGCTGAAGTGCAAAAGCCCCGCTGAACTGCTGGCGTTCGCGGAGGAGCTTCAGATCGAGAACGCG
This sequence comes from Azospirillum sp. TSH20, assembly GCF_003115935.1. Classification (NCBI taxonomy): domain Bacteria; kingdom Pseudomonadati; phylum Pseudomonadota; class Alphaproteobacteria; order Rhodospirillales; family Azospirillaceae; genus Azospirillum; species Azospirillum sp. TSH20. The sequence goes on along the minus strand of NZ_LGQU01000042.1, from coordinate 91,022 downwards.
AGCACGCTGCGCAAGCAGGACATGATGTTCGCGATCCTGAAGCAACTGGCCGAAAACGACATTCCGATCTTCGGCGACGGCGTGTTGGAGGTGCTGCAGGACGGGTTCGGCTTCCTGCGCTCGCCGGAAGCCAATTATCTGCCGGGTCCCGACGACATCTATGTCAGTCCCAGCCAGGTGCGCCGCTTCGGCCTGCGCACCGGCGACACGGTGGAAGGGCAGATCCGCTCGCCCAAGGACGGTGAGCGCTATTTCGCCCTGCTGAAGGTCAACACCATCAACTTCGATACGCCGGACAAGGTCCGTCACCGTATCAACTTCGACAACCTGACGCCGCTCTATCCGGAAGAACGCATCCGGATGGAGGTCGAGGACCCGACCAAGAAGAACCTCACCGGCCGCATCGTCGACCTGGTGGCGCCGCTGGGCAAGGGACAGCGCGGGCTGATCGTGGCGCCGCCGCGCACCGGCAAGACGGTGATGCTGCAGAACATCGCCCACTCGGTCGCCACCAACCACCCCGAAGCCTATCTGATCGTCCTCTTGATCGACGAGCGTCCGGAAGAAGTGACGGACATGGCCCGCTCGGTCCGCGGCGAGGTCATCAGCTCCACCTTCGACGAGCCGGCGACCCGCCACGTCCAGGTCGCGGAAATGGTGATCGAGAAGGCCAAGCGGCTGGTCGAGCACAAGCGCGACGTGGTCATCCTGCTGGACTCGATCACCCGTCTGGCCCGCGCCTACAACACCGTCGTGCCGTCGTCGGGCAAGGTGCTGACCGGCGGTGTCGACGCCAACGCCCTGCAGCGTCCCAAGCGCTTCTTCGGTGCCGCCCGCAACGTGGAAGAGGGTGGATCGCTGACCATCATCGCCACCGCGCTGATCGACACCGGCAGCCGCATGGACGAGGTGATCTTCGAAGAGTTCAAGGGCACCGGCAACTCGGAAATCGTGCTGGACCGCAAGCTCTCCGACAAGCGCACCTTCCCGGCCATCGACATCTCCAAGTCGGGCACCCGCAAGGAGGAACTGCTGGTCGACAAGGGCACCATGTCGAAGATGTGGATCCTGCGCCGCATCCTGATGCCGATGGGCGTGACCGACGCGGTCGACTTCCTGGTCGACAAGCTGAAGCACACCAAGTCGAACAACGAGTTCTTCGAGAGCATGAACCAGTAGGGGCCGGAACCGGGCCGGATCTGCCGGCCCCTCGCCTGGACCTTCAGGGAGCGTCATTCCCGCGAAGGCGGGGAACCATGCTTCCCCTGACGGTCGCTTCCAAAGGTTCTGGATTCCCGCATTCGCGGGAATCACGGCCGGATGGGGCGGCAGACGGTTCGGATAGGACAAGAAAAAGGGCGGGGGCCTTTCGGCCACCCGCCCTTTTTCTTTCCGGATCCGCCCGATCCCGCTTGGGATCAGAAGGGCGGCTGCTGCGGCTGTTCGGCCTGCTGGCCCGACTGGCGGTGGTACAGCTCGGCGAAGTCGATCGGGTTGATCATCAGCGGCGGGAAGCCGCCTTCGCGGGTCGCGCTGGAGACGATGGCGCGGGCGAACGGGAAGATCATCCGGGCGCCTTCGATCATCAGGACCGGGCGGTGATGCTCTTCCGGCAGGCCGGGGAACTGGAACAGCGCGCCATAGGCCAGTTCGACCAGGAAGGCCACGGACTCGCCCTGGCGGGCCTCGCAACGCAGGTTCAGCGTCAGCTCATAGATGTCGTCGCCGACCTTCTGGCCCTGTACGTCGACACCGATGTTCACCTGCGGCTGCGGCTGGTTCGGCAGCAGGCTTTGCGGGGCGTTGGGGTTCTCGAACGAGAAGTCCTTCACATACTGCGCGAGGACATGCATCGGCAGCGAAGAGGTCTGCTGCTGCTCGGCGCCGTTGCTCATCTGATCGGACATAACGGACTCCTAATCGCCGGCTGTCGTCCCGGCCATCCTCCCGCATCGGGAAAGGGCGGGGACGGTGGGCCGGCCCGGATGTGAGGTGACAGGGGTTGGTTCGCGACGGTTGTGCCTTCGCCCAAGGGGCTGGCTATCACGGATCGGTCGTCCTGCCAACGGAAACCGCCGGCCCGCCGGCCGGTCAGCGCCGCTCATCCGGGCGGTGCTTCCCCCATTGGGAATCGGTCAGCCGCGGCGCATCGCGGTCGTCAGGTTCCTCGCCCATTTTGCCCTCGCCCATCTTGCGCTCGTTGGGCGTGACGTCGCGGTAGTCGCCGTCGATCACGCCGGGCACGCCGGGGGTGGGGCGGAAAGGATCATCGGTCTGGCGGGGGCCGTCCGCCCCGAAACCGGGGCCGCCAAAACCCCCGGCTCCGAAATTGCCGGCGCCGAAGCCGGGACGGCCGGCGGTGGTGGTGAAGACCGGCATCCCGGCCCCCATGCGGCCGAGCAGCCAACGGCCGATGCCGCGGCGCAGCGGCCCGATCAGCAGGACGATGCCGAGAATGTCGGTCAGGAAGCCGGGGATGATCAGCAGGATGCCGGCCAGCACGGCGCAGAAACCGTCCAGAACGGTGCCGATCGGCGCCTCGCCGCGGGCGGCTGCGGCCTGGGCGCGGGTCAGCGAGGCCAGACCCTGGTGGCGGACCAGCAGCACACCCACCACCGCCGACAGGGCCAGCAGCCCGATGGTCGGCCCGGCGCCGATCCAATCGCCGACCTGGATGAATCCGACGATCTCCAGGATCGGCAGAAGAAGGATCAACAACAGGGGATTCATGGTGTCCTTGCTCTTCGGGCTCGCTGCCCCTATCTAGGTTTGGATAGGTCGTCCGGTCGAAACACCGTCGGCCTCATCCAATTGGCCGTTGCTGGCGGGCAAGCAACACGTAATGCCGACCGGCCGCAAGGTCCAGAGGCGGGCCGGATCCGCCGGCGATTTCGCCGCGGCACAAAGCTCACGACAAGTCGTTTTGGAAGGAACAGATGATGGGAGACGGGTTCGTGTTCATCGAGATCGTGATCTTCGCGATGATCGCGGCCTTCCTCGTTTATCGGCTGCGCAGTGTCCTCGGCCGCCGGACGGGGGAGGAGCGTCAGCGCTCCAACCCCTTCACCGCCGCTCCGAACCCGGCGAAGCCCGACAATGTCGTGCCCCTGCCGGAGCGCAACCGGCCGCGGCCTGATGTCGCACCCGGCGCGGACGTGACCGCCTCGGACGAGCCGTTGTCGCTGGCCGCTTCCATCGACCAGATCCGGGCCGCCGATCCGAATTTCGACGAGAAGCATTTCCTGGAAGGCGCCAAGGCTGCCTTCGCCATGATCGTCGACGCCTTCGCCCGCGGCGACACCGCAACGCTGCGTCCACTGCTGGCGGACGACGTCTATGACAGCTTCGCCCGTGTCATCCGCGACCGTCAGGCCGCCGGCGAGCAGCACGAGGCCCGCATCGAACTGGTGCGCGAGGCCGAGGTGGTGGAAGCGAAGCTGGATGCCGGCCGCACCGCCCGCGTCACCGTGCGTCTGGTCTCCGATCAGGTGAATGTGGTGCGTGACCGCGAGGGCGCCGTGATCGACGGCGATCCCAAGGCGCTGGTGGAGAACACCGACGTCTGGACCTTCGCCCGCAACCTCCGCTCCCGCGACCCCAACTGGGCGCTGGTCGAGGTGCGTCCGGTTCAGTAACGAACGACCAGTGGTAATGACGTTCCACCACCGTCCCGGTTTCAGCGCCATCGCCCTCTTCGGGGCGGTGGCGTTGCTGTTTTCCGCCTGCGCTCCCAAGGAGGAGGCGAAGCCGCCGCCCGATGCCCTGACCCTGGCGCCGCTGTCCTTCGCCGACTTGCCCGGCTGGCGCACTGACCCGGTGGCCCAGGCGGTTCCGGCGCTCGCCCGCTCCTGTGCGCGGTTCAAGACCCTGCCGGCGGACCGGCCGGTCGGGCCAAGCGGTGTGGCGGGGACCATCGGCGACTGGCAGGTCCCTTGCGCGCAACTGGCGGATCTGCCGCCCGGCGACGATGCCGCCGCCCGCGCCTTCTTCGAGGCGAACTTCACCCCCTATGCCGCCGGCAACAACGGCACGCGCGAGGGGCTGTTCACCGGCTATTACGAGGCCGAGCTGGAGGGCAGCCGTCGGCCGGATCCGGCCTATCCGGTGCCGCTCTATCGCCGGCCGGCCGATCTGGTGATGGTCGATCTCGGCGACTTCTCCGACCGCTGGAAGGGGGAGCGCACCGCCGGCCGGGTGGTCGATGGCAAGTTGAAGCCCTACGAGAATCGCGCCGCCATCGTCGCGGGGGCACTCAAGGGCAAGGGTCTGGAACTGGTCTGGGTAAAGGACCCGATCGGCGCCTTCTTCCTGCAAATTCAGGGATCGGGGCGGATCCGGCTCGCCAATGAAGGCAATGGCGGCGGCGAGTTGCGCGTCGGTTACGCCGGCCAGAACGGCCACAAATACGTGGCCATCGGCAAGGAACTGATCGAGCGCGGCGCGCTGAAGCGGGAGGAGGTCTCGCTGCAGACCATCCGCGCTTGGCTGCTCGCCCATCCCGATCAGGCACCGGCGGTGATGAACGTCAACCCGTCCTACGTCTTCTTCCAGCCGCTGTCCGGCGACGGTCCTAACGGTGCCCAGGGCGTGGCGCTGACCCCCGGCCGCAGTCTGGCGGTGGATTCCAAATTCATGCCCTATGGCGTGCCGGTGTGGCTGGATGCGGAGGACCCGCTGGATGCCGGGCAGCGGCTGCAGCGGCTGCTGGTCGCCCAAGACACGGGCGGAGCGATCCGGGGGCCGGTGCGTGGCGACGTCTTCTGGGGCCATGGCCCGGAGGCGGAGCAGCGGGCGGGAGTGATGAAAAGCCGTGGGAGCTATACGCTGCTGCTGCCCAAGAGCGTGAAGGTGGCGGCAGGCGGGTAGGGGCCCGGCAGAGGAATGTTTCACGTGAAGCAGGGGGCACCCGATGCGAGTGCCCCCTGCCTTCTCACAGAATGAACTTCGACAGATCGGCGTTCTTCGCCAGACCACCGACCCGCTCGCGAACCAGGGCGGCGTCGATGGTGATCGTCTCGCCGGCGCGGTCGCTGGCGGCGAAGCTGATCTCCTCCAGCAGCCGCTCCAGCACTGTGTGCAGGCGGCGGGCGCCGATGTTCTCGACCGAGCTGTTGATCTCCGCCGCCAGACGGGCCAGCTCGTCGATGCTGTCGTCGGTGAAGACCAGATCGACCTCCTCCGTCTTCATCAGCGCCTTGTACTGACGGATCAGGCTGGCTTCCGGTTCGGTGAGGATGCGCTTGAAGTCGTCCTGGCTCAGCGCCTTCAACTCGACCCGGATCGGCAGGCGGCCCTGAAGTTCGGGCAGCAGGTCGGACGGCTTGGCGATGTGGAAAGCGCCCGACGCGATGAACAGGATGTGGTCGGTCTTCACCGGGCCGTGCTTGGTCGACACCGTCGTGCCTTCGATCAGCGGCAGCAGGTCGCGCTGAACGCCCTCGCGGCTGACATCGGCGCCGCGGGCGTCGGAGCGGGCGGAGATCTTGTCGATCTCGTCCAGGAAGACGATGCCGTTCTGCTCGACCGCGCGGATCGCCTCCGCCACCACCTTTTCCTGGTCCAGCAGCTTGTCGGACTCCTCGGCCATCAGCACGCCGTGGCTTTCGGCCACCGACATGCGGCGGGTCTTGGTGCGGCCGCCCATCATCTTGCCGAACATGTCGTTCAGGTTCAGCATCCCCATCTGGGCGCCCGGCATGCCGGGGATGTCGAAGGTCGGCATGTTGCCGGCCCCGGTGTCAGCGACCTGGACCTCGATCTCCTTGTCGTTCAGCGTGCCTTCGCGCAGCATCTTGCGGAACTTGGCACGCGTCTCCGCACTGGCGCTGTCGCCGCACAGCGCGTCGAGCACGCGCTCCTCGGCGCGCAGTTCGGCCTTGGCGGCAACCTCCTTGCGCAGGCGCTCGCGGGTCAGGCCGATGGCGGCCTCCACCAGATCGCGGACGATCTGCTCGACGTCGCGGCCGACATAGCCGACCTCGGTGAACTTGGTGGCCTCCACCTTCAGGAAGGGGGCCTGGGCCAGCCGGGCAAGGCGGCGGGCGATCTCGGTCTTGCCGACACCGGTCGGGCCGATCATCAGGATGTTCTTCGGCAACACCTCTTCCCGCAAGCCCTCGGGCAGCTGCTGCCGGCGCCAGCGGTTGCGCAGCGCGATGGCGACCGCGCGCTTGGCGTCGTTCTGGCCGACGATATAGCGGTCGAGTTCGGAGACGATCTCGCGCGGGCTGAAGGCGGCGCTGTCGGCGGACACGGAAGCGGTCTGAATCGTCATGGCGCTCACAGCTTTTCCAGGGTGACGTTTTCGTTGGTGTAGACGCAGATGCCGGCGGCGATCCTCATCGCCTTGCGCGCCACGGCTTCCGCATCCATCCCGTCGATGTCGATCAGCGCACGCGCCGCCGACAGGGCGTAGGACCCGCCGGAGCCGATGCCGATCAGCCCGTCCTCCGGCTCCAGGACGTCGCCGTTGCCGGTCAGCACCAAGCTGACGGACTTGTCGGCGACGGCCATCATCGCTTCCAGCCGGCGCAGGTAGCGGTCGGTGCGCCAATCCTTGGCCATTTCGACGCAGGCGCGGGTCAGCTGTCCGGGATACTGCTCCAGCTTGCCCTCCAGCCGCTCGAACAGGGTCAGCGCGTCGGCGGTGGCGCCGGCGAAGCCCGCCATCACCGTGCCGCCGGCCAGCCAGCGGACCTTGCGCGCGTTGGCCTTCATCACCGTCTGGCCGACCGAGACCTGCCCATCGCCGGCGATCACCACCTGACCGTTCTTGCGCACCGACAGGATGGTGGTGCCGTGCCATTGGATGGGATCATGTGGATTGGACGCTGGATAGGTCATGCGGAAACCACGCTGGAAAATGGGGAACGGCCTGCCACCCCCGGGAGTGCTGCGCCGATGCGGCGCGCGGACCCCTTTGAATCGTGGAGGCAGGACATCCGGTCTATGTGGGAGGGGCGATGTCGCCGTCAAGCAGTTCGCCGTCTGGCGCCTCATCCTCCCACAGCGGATCGGGCGGGCTGTTGCGGCGTGGTTTGCCCGGCTTGGATGGAGCCGGAGGCTGAACGGCGGCGACCGCATCCACCCCCAGCCGGTCGAGCAGCGGGCCGAGCGCCAGGAACTCCACAAGCCCCGCCGGCGTGACGGAGGAGCGGCCGGCGGCCGGTGCCACGCCGGCCAGTGCGCCGCTTCCGTCGAGCAGCGGGTCGCCGGCTTCCGTCACCGCGGTGAACAGGTCGGCCGAGCCCACATCCGCCTGGATCAGTGTGCCGCCACGAGCCTCGTCGGCCGGCAGGCCCCCGACGATCCCGGCTATTTCCTTGCTGCGTCCGCCGATGACCGCCCGCACCGGGTCGCTGACGCGCAGGGCCGCGGTACGTAGGGACAGGGCGGGCAGCCGCGCCGGCACCCGGACCAGGGCAAAGCCGCTGGCCGCGTCGCGCCCGATCACCCAGCCGGTCAGCTCCACGCCACGGGCCGGCCGCACCGTGACGGTGAGGTCGGTTCCGGGGAGGGGAGCCAGCAGCACAGCCTGCACCTCGTCGGCGACATCGGTTTCTCCGATCACCAGCCCGTGCGACCGGCCGACTGGTATCCTCGCCGACGCGATCCGGCCGGATCCGGCCCCGCCGCGCAGAAGCAGGCGGCTGGGGGCAGCCTGTGCAGGGGTTGCGACCGGAGCGGAGGGTGCCGCGGCTGGCGAGGCATTTGGTGTCAGCGGAATGGGGCCGGATCCGGGCGGTGCCGCCACGGGAAACGCCGTCGACGGCCGTCCGGCCGGGGAGGGCAGGGCGCCGCCGGACAGCAGGGCGCGGAAACCGGCGTCGGCGGCGAGCGCCTCCACTGCCGCGGCGAAGGCCTCCTCGACCAGCAGGGTCTCGCCCTGGGGCACCCCGCGTTCCTGTGCCGTGGCTCCGGTGGTGACGAGGCGATGGACCAGCCCGTCGCCGCGCGCGTCGTAGACCGTCCATTCCACCTTGACGCTGCCGGTGCCGGAACTGCCCTTGCTGCTGCCGGTCAGCCAGTTGGTGCGGTGGCACAGCTCCAGCTGCACGTCGCGCAGGTCGCCCTGCACGGTGAAGCGGGCGCGGCTGCGGTTGCCGTCGGGGTTGTCGGGACCGCCGGGCCGGCCGACCACGTCGAAGCCGGCGGCGGTCATCACCTCGGCAAACCGCTCGTCGAAGGTGGAGCCGCGCCGCATGTTGACGCCGCTGGTCCAATAGACGTCGTCATAGGGCGGGGCGCAGTCGATGCCCCAGACATAGCGGCCGATCTGCATCCCGCGCCGCATCGAGCCGATGGTCAGCTCGCCGAAGCGGAAGGGCGCGGTGGTGCCGGCAGCGACCGGCGCCGCCGCCTTTCCGACCGGCGGAGGCGGGGACATGCCGCCGCAGCCGGCCGGCAAAAGGCCGAGAAGGAGAATCAAAACTGCGGCGAATGGGCGCGGGTGGGTCGTCATAAGCGGATATGCACGCATGAGGTGTGAAAGACTGTACCCCGCACACCCATGTAGGACAATCGTCGGAATGGACAGAGCGCGCATCATTCGTGCCGGATGCTGGCGCGTGCGGATGCTTCCTGCTACAAAACCGCCATGGACCAGACCCCCACGAATGGCGGCCGCCGCGCCTCGATCGAGCGGAACACCACGGAGACCCGGATCCGGGTCGCGCTGAACCTTGACGGCACCGGCGTCTACGACGTCAAGACGGGGGTCGGCTTCCTCGACCATATGCTGGAGCAGCTGTCGCGCCACAGCCTGATGGACCTGACGGTCCTGGCCGACGGCGACCTGCACATCGACTATCACCACACCACCGAGGACACCGGCATCGCCATCGGCATGGCGGTGGCGAAGGCGCTGGGCGACCGCAAGGGCATCCAGCGCTACGGCCATTCCTATGTCCCGATGGACGAGACGCTGACGCGGGTGGCGCTGGACTTCTCCAACCGGCCCTACCTGATCTGGAAGGTGAACTTCACCCGCGACAAGATCGGCGATTTCGACACCGAGCTGTTCCGTGAATGGTTCCAGGCCTTCGCCATGGCCGCCGGCGTGACGCTGCACGTCGAGAACCTGTATGGCGAGAACAACCACCACATCGTGGAAAGCTGCTACAAGGCGCTTGCCCGCGCGCTGCGCGCCGGGGTGGAGATCGACCCGCGCAAGCGCGATGCGGTGCCCTCCACCAAGGGCACGCTCGGCGGATCGCTCTGACGGCGGGGACCTGAAGTCTCCCTCCGCCGTCCTATCGGAAGGTTTGTCACGTCCATGGAAACGGTCGCGCTGATCGATTACGGCTCCGGCAACCTGCGCTCCGCCGCCAAGGCGATCGAGCGCGCGGCCGGCGAAGCCGAATCCTCCTACAATGTCCTCGTCACCTCCGATGCCGATGCGGTCCGCCATGCCGACCGCGTGGTGCTGCCCGGCGTCGGTGCCTTCGCCGACTGCAAGCGCGGCCTGTCGGAGGTCCCCGGCATGCTCGACGCGCTGGAGGAGGTGGTGCACCGCCGCGGCCGGCCCTTCCTGGGCATCTGCGTCGGCATGCAGCTGATGGCCGAACGCGGCCGCGAATATGGCGTGACCGAGGGGCTGGGCTGGATCCGTGGCGAGGTGGTGAAGCTGGAACCGGCCGATCCCACCTTGAAAATCCCGCATATGGGCTGGAACGAGCTGAACATCCGCCGCCCGCACCCGGTTCTGGCCGGGCTGCCGGAGGGCGCGCATGCCTATTTCGTCCATTCCTACCAGTTCAAGCCGGCCGACCCTGACACGCTGATCGCGTCCGCCGATTACGGCGGACCCTTCGCCGCGGTGGTCGGGCGCGACAATCTGGTCGGCACCCAGTTCCACCCGGAAAAGAGCCAGGCCACCGGTCTGGCGCTGATCGCCAATTTCCTGCGCTGGAAGGTCTGAGGCGATGGCAGAGATCGCCATCGACAAGGTCGATGCGCTGAAGACCGCCGACCTGCATGACCTGTGCGACGCGGCCGACGATGCCATCCGCGCCGGCGGCGGTTTCGGCTGGGTCGAGCCGCCGCCGCGCGACGTGATGGAGCGCTTCTGGAAAGGCGTGCTGGTGGTGCCGGAACGGGTGCTGTTCGTCGCCCGCCTCGACGGGGTGGTGGCCGGATCCGCCCAGCTGGTCAAGCCGCCGCGCAACAACGAGGCGCAGGCCCACGCCGCCCAGCTGACCACCAGCTTTGTCGCCCCCTGGGCGCGCGGCCACGGCCTTGCCCGCCGCCTGACGCTGGCGGTGGTGGAGGAGGCGCGCGCCGTTGGCTTCCAGGTGCTGAACCTGGACGTCCGGGTGACGCAGGAGGCGGCCATCGCGCTCTACGAATCGCTCGGCTTCAAGCGCTGGGGCACCCATCCCTTCTATGCGCTGGTGCAGGGCAAGCCGCTTGCCGGACATTTCTACTGCAAAGACCTTCAGCCCGATTCCCAGCCGCCCGCCGAATAACGCCCGACAACCGCCAGCCACGCCATAGGAAGACGCCCGCGATGATCATCTATCCCGCCATCGACCTCAAGGACGGTGCCTGCGTCCGCCTGCTGCGCGGCGAGATGAGCCAGGCCACGGTCTTCAACACCGATCCCGGCGAACAGGCCCGCCTGTTCCAGAGCCAGGGCTTCGAATGGCTGCATCTGGTCGACCTCAACGGCGCCTTCGAAGGCAAGCCGGTGAACGGCGCCGCGGTGGAAAGCATCCTGAAGTCGGTGACCATCCCGGTCCAGCTCGGCGGCGGCATCCGCGATCTGAACACCATCGGCATGTGGCTGGAGAAGGGGATCAGCCGCGTCATCCTGGGCACGGTGGCGCTGCGCGATCCGGAGCTGGTCAAGGCCGCCTGCCGCGAGTTCCCCGGCAAGGTCGCCGTCGGCATCGACGCGCGCGAAGGCTATGTCGCCGTGGCCGGCTGGGCCGAGACCTCCGACATCAAGGCGCTCGATCTGGCGCTGAAGTTCGAGGATTGCGGCGTCGCCGCCATCATCTACACCGACATCAACCGCGACGGCGCCATGGGTGGCGTCAATGTCGAGTCCACCTCCGACCTCGCCTTCCACCTGACCACCCCGGTGATCGCGTCGGGCGGCGTCTCCTCCATCGAGGACCTGAAGGCGCTGAAGTTGGAGGAGGATACCGGGATCGAGGGCGTGATCTGCGGCCGTGCGCTGTATGACGGCCGGATCGACCCGAAAGAGGCGCTGGCCCTGCTCTCCGCTCCCGCCGTCGAGGACGCCGACTGATGCTGAAGATGCGCGTCATCCCCTGCCTGGACGTCAAGGACGGCCGGGTGGTCAAGGGGGTCAACTTCGTCGATCTGGTCGATGCCGGCGATCCGGTGGAACAGGCCCGCGTCTATGATCGCGAGGGGGCCGACGAGCTGACCTTCCTCGACATCACCGCCAGCCACGAGAACCGCGACACCATCTTCGACGTGGTGCGGCGGACGGCGGAACAGGTCTTCATGCCGCTGACCGTCGGCGGCGGCGTGCGCACGGTGGACGACATCCGCAAGCTGCTGCTGGCCGGCGCCGACAAGGTGTCGATCAACACGGCGGCGATCCATCGTCCGGAGTTCGTGCGCGAGGGGGCCGAGAAGTTCGGCGCCCAGTGCATCGTCGTCGCCATCGACGCCAAGAAGGTCGCTCCCGGCAAGTGGGAGGTTTTCACCCATGGCGGGCGCAACGCCACCGGCATCGACGCGGTGGAATGGGCCAAGCGGATGGAATCGCTGGGGGCAGGGGAAATCCTGCTGACCTCGATGGACCGCGACGGCACCAAGAGCGGTTTCGACCTGGAGCTGACGCGCACGGTGGCGGACTCGATCCGCATTCCGGTGATCGCGTCGGGCGGCGTCGGTACGCTCGACCATCTGGTGGAGGGCATCCGCGAGGGCCACGCCACCGCCGTGCTCGCCGCCTCGATCTTCCATTTCGGCACCTACACCATCGGTCAGGCCAAGGCGGCGCTGAGTGCCGCCGGCATCCCGGTGCGCCCGGCCAAGGCGGTGGAGACGGCCGCCGCGGAGAGAGCCAATGGGTGAGAAGAAGGCCATCGAGAAAGCCATGGAGAAGGCTGCCGAAAAGGCGCCGGCCCTGCCGTCGGCCGAGGTGCTCGACCGGCTGTTCACCACCGTACTGGCCCGCAAGGGGGCTGATCCGGAGACCTCCTACACCGCGAAGCTCTACAGCCGCGGCACGGCCAAGATCGCCCAGAAGGTGGGCGAGGAGGCGGTGGAGGCGATCCTTGAGGCCGTGCGCGGCGACAAGGCGGCGCTGGCCGCGGAATCCGCCGACCTGCTCTATCACCTGCTGGTGCTGTGGGCCGACCTCGGACTGGATCCGGCGGAGGTCTGGAGCAAGCTCGCCCAGCGCGAGGGCACCAGCGGCATCGACGAGAAGAAGTCCCGTAAAGCTTGAATGGGGCTTGGGCGGGACTCCCCAACAAGAGGACGCATGCGATGGCCAAGAGCTATGACGCCAACAACGTGTTCGCCCGCATCTTGCGCGGCGAAATCCCGTGCAAGAAGGTGCATGAGACCGAACACGCGCTCGCCTTCCACGACATCGACCCGCAGGCGCCGACCCATGTGCTGGTGATCCCGAAAGGCGCCTATGTCGACATGGACGACTTCACCGCCAAGGCGTCCGACGCCGAGATTGCCGGCCTGTTCCGCGCGGTGGGCGAGGTCGCCCGCATGGTCGGCGCCGACGGCCCCGGCTACCGCATCCTGTCCAATTGCGGCGAGGCCGCGCATCAGGAAGTGCCCCACCTGCACATCCACCTGTTCGCCGGCCGCGACCTGGGACGGATGATCGGGAAGGCTTGAGGGGCAGATAGGGTTCGCGATTGCGGAGTTAGACCCCCACCCTGACCCTCCCCCGCTCTCAGCGGACCTTCGGTCCGCCTGCCGCGTCAGCACAAAGCGGAGCTTTGTGCGAGAGCTTCGCAGGGGAGGGGATAAGTGCTTGTTCGGGAGAGTGGCGGCAGTCCCTCCCCCGCCCAGCGGGGGAGGTTAGGTGGGGGCATTCGAAGTCGACGCCCCCGCAACTCCATCACCTCCGCCGCACCCCCACCCGACGCCGCGTCCCCTTCTTCGGCGGGACCGCATCCAAAATCGCCAGGATCGCCTCGATCCGCTCCTCGTCCAGATCGCCGATGCGTTCCGACAGCCGGTTGGCAAGCTCGGTCGCTCTCGCGCTCAGCCCCGCGGTGTCGACGGTCACGCGGGGATGCGACAGATCCGCCAGCCGTTCCAGCTCCTCCGCCTCGTCCCAGATGATGCCGAAATAGGCGCAGATCTGCCGGACCAGCTGCGGCGATGGCTGGCCGCGCTTGCCATGTTCCAGGGCCGACAGATAGGCGGACGAGATGGACAGGTCGGTCGCCATCTGCTTCAGCGTCACGCCTTTGGCGTCGCGCAGCGACCGGACCCGTTCGCCGAACGGGGTCATGTGGAGTCCCTGACTGTGTGGGACTCAGTCCTTACGGTCGCGCCGCCGTTTGATCAAGACATACAGCGCGCCGTCGCCGCCATCCTTCGGCCGGGCCGGCTGGATCGCCAGCACCATCGGGCGCAGGGCCGGATCCGCCAGCCAGCGGGGGGTCGCCTGACGCAGCACGCCCAGACCGCCGAAACTGCCCTTGCCGGTGATGACCAGAACACAGCGCCGCCCCTCGTTCCAGGCGCGGTGGACGAAGGCGGCAAGCGCATTGTGCGCCTGGGCCTGGGTCATGCCGTGCAGGTCGATGCGGCCATCGATCTCCAGTTCGCCGCGGCGGAAGCGGTCGCCGGTGCGGCGGTCGATGTTGGCGGTCGAACCCGGCGTCAGCGGCGGATGGCCGGGCCGGGCCGGGCCGGGCGGGGAAGGGTGGCGGCGTGCGGTCGGCGGCGGGGCGAGGCTGGTCGCCACCGGCTCCTCCACCAGTTCCGCCATGGTCGCCACTGGTTCCGGATCAGCCTCGACCATGCGGCCGGGCATCGGTTCGGCGTCGCGCATGGCGAGCCGCCACAGGCGCCGCTCGTCGGGCGTGGGCAGTCGTCTGCGGGTCATCGGCGCGGAACCTTCTGCGGAAACGAAAAGGGCGGTGCCGACGGATAAAGCCCGTCGGCCCGCCCCTGTCAATGTGTGTTGCCGCAACGCGAAAGAAAAGACGTCCCAAGAAAGGATGGTGGCGGCGGCGACGGTCAGCCGCCGGCCTTCAACGCGTCCAAACGCCCCTTCAACAGGGTGTATTCGGGGTCGCTCGGCTTGAACTGGGTGATCAGCTTGCTCCAATGGGCCTCAGCCTCGTCCTTGCGGCCCGACATCATGGCGTCGAGGCCGAGCAGCCACAGCGCGTCCTTGTTGTCCGGCTCCGCCTTCAGCGCCAGACGCAGGGCGGAGGTCGCCTCTTCCGGCAGCGGCTTCGGCGTCTCGTTGCGCGGCTGGGTCTGCAGCACGGCGTTGGCGTAGGCGACCTGCACGTCGGCCCGCTCCGGCGCCCGCTCGCGCGCCTTGCGGGCGGCGTCCAGCGCCTTGGCAGGCTCGCCCAGCACGCCATAGGAGCGGGCGAGCTTCAGCCAGCCATCGACGTCGGACGGATCGGCGTCCAGCCGGGCGGCGAGGTTGGCGACCATGCCGCGGATCATCTCGTCCTGGCCGGCCATGTTGGGCGGAGCGTTGGGAGCGGCCTGCGGGCCACCCGGCTGACCTTGCGCCGCCTGCTCTTTCTGCTCCGGCGGAAGCGGCTGCGGCGTCACCTTGGCGGGGTCGAGGTTCAGCGCCACCGCGGCCTCGCGGATCTGGTCGCGGACCACCGGCACCCACGGCGCGTCGGCGGGAGATTCCGCCATCAGCGCGCTCCAGCGGTCCAGCGCCCCTTGCTGGTCGCCGGCCTGGAAGCGGGCAAGGGCGGCGAAGAAGCGGGCGCGCGGGTCCTTCGGCTCCTTGGCCAGCACGGCGTCGAAGGCGGCCACCGCCTCTTCCGGGACCATGCCGTCGTTGGCGGAGACCAGCGTCTCGCCGAACAGGCCCTGGATCTCGACATCGTCCTTGTTAAGGGCGACGGCGTGGCGCAGCGCGTCGGCCGCGTCGGCATTGCGGCCCATCTTGGCATAGGCCTGGCCCAGGATCAGCCAGCCCTGCAGATCATTGGGGTTCTCGGCCAACTGGGCCTTCAGCTTGTCCATCGCGGCAAGCACGCTCTTGGGCGGACCGCCGCGCTCCTGCTCCAGATTGCGCGAGGCCAGCGGCTGGGCCGGCAGGTCGGGGCGGCCGACCGAGCCGTAGACCGCAAGCGCGCCGACCGGCAGCACCAGCGCCAGCAGCACCGCCAGCAGGCGACCGCTGCGCGCCGTCTTCGGCGCACCGGCATTGCCGCCCTTCTCGGCGGTCGCCAGCATGCGCCGGGCGATCTCCGCCTTGGCCGCTTCGGCCTGGGCGTCGTTGATCAGGCCGCGCGCCCGGTCGCGTTCCAGCTCGTCCAGCTGGTCGCGATAGACCTCGCGGTCGAACTCCTCGCGGTCGGGGCCGGATCCGGCAGACCGCAGCAGCGGCGGCACCAGCAGCAGCAGAACGGCCGCAGTCAGGACGGCGGCGAAAATCCAGAACAGCATCAGTCGTCTTTCCGCAGCAGGGCGTCCAGCCGCCGCCGCTCATCCGCGCTCAGGGGAGCGGTATCGGCGCCGGCGGCGACACCGCGCCGCCCGCGCAGGAACAGGAAGGTGCCGGCCGCACCCAGCAGCAGCACGGCGAAGGGGCCGATCCACAGCACCAGCGTGGTCGCCTTGAAGGGCGGACGCAGCAGCACATAGTCGCCATAGCGGTCGGTGACGAACTCCATCACCTTGTCGTCGCTGTCGCCGGCCTTCAGCCGGTCGCGCACCAGGACGCGCAGGTCGCGGGCCAGCGGCGCGTTGCTGTCGTCGATTGACTGGTTCTGGCAGACGAGGCAGCGCAGCTCCTGGCTGATGGCGCGGGCGCGAGATTCCAGCGCCGGGTCCTGCAGCACCTCGTCCGGCTGGACGGCCAGGGCGGGCGTGATGGCGGGGGACAAGGCCGACAGCGCCAGCAGGGCGGCGAGAAGGATGCGCTTCATCAGCCCTGCCTCAGATGCTTGACCATGGGGAGGATCTGCTCCTCCACCACCTGCGGGGTCAGCGGGCCGACATGCTTGTAGCGGATGCGGCCCTTGCGGTCGATCAGGTAGCTTTCCGGCACGCCGTAGACGCCCCAGTCGATCGACACCCGGCCGTCCTGGTCGGCGCCGATGGCGGCATAGGGGTTGCCGTTGCGCGACAGCCAGGTCAGCGCGTCCTCCGGCTTGTCCTTGTAGTTGATGCCGTAGACCGTCACCCCCTGCTCCCGCGACAGGCGGGTGATGACGGGATGCTCCGCCTTGCAGGGGATGCACCAGGAGGCGAAGACGTTCACCAGCGTCACGTCGCCGCTCAGCTTGGCCGAGGACAGGCCGGCGGTGGCGGGCTGACCTTGGACCATGTGGCCCGGGATCGCCGGCAGGTCGAAGGTCGGGGCCGGCTTGTCGATCAGGGCCGACGGGATGTCGCGCGGGTCACGCTCGAACCCCAGGTAGAAGGCCACGCCCACCCCGATGAACAGCAGGAAGGGCAGCAGGTACAGAAGGCGGCGCATCGTGTCTTGGTCCTCATTCGGCCGGAAGCGGGGCCGATTTTCCGGCCACCCGGCGGCGTTCGGGCGCGCCGATGCGGAAGCGACGGTCGGTCAGGCTCACCAGCCCGCCCAGCATCATCCCGACGCCGCCGATCCAGATCCACGGCACCAGCGGGTGGTGATAGATGCGGACGATCCAGGCGGTGCCGTTCTGCGTCGGGTCGCCCAGCGCCACATACAGGTCGGAGAAGACCGTGGTGTGGATGGCCGATTCCGTGGTGGTCATGCGGGTGGTGCTGTAGCTGCGGCGCTCCGGCTCCAGCGTGGCGATGGGCCGGCCGTCCTTCGTCACCGTGAAGATGCCGCGCTCCGCCTTGAAGTTCGGGCCGTTCACCAGCCCGACGCTGTCGAAGTGGAACTCGTAGCCGGCGACGTTGGTCTGGTCGCCCGGCTTCATCGACGTAATGGATTCCGTCTGCCAGGCGGAGGTGCCGGTCATGCCCAGGATCGACAGGCCGATGCTGGCATGGGCGATGGTCATGCCCCAGGCGCTGCGCGGCAGATGCACCGCACGGTTCCAGCTGTTGCGGAACGAGGTGCGGAACAGGGCGATGCGGTCGGCGAACTCGACCAGCGAACCGACGAAGGCCCAGGCGGCGAGCGCGATGCCGACCAGCGCCATCAGCGGTCCGCCGCCCGCCTTGACATAGGCGGTGATGGCGACGGCGATCACCACGGCGACGCCACCCACCCACAGCCGGGTCAGCGCCGCCCCCAGATCCGCCCGCTTCCACGACAGGTAGGGACCGACCACCATGGCGATCACCACCGGAATGGCGACCGGAACGAAGGTGGCGTTGAAGAAGGGGGCGCCGACCGACACCTTGCCCAGCTTCATGATGTCGAGGAACAGCGGATAGAGCGTGCCGATGAACACCGTCGCCGTCGCGGTGGACAGCAGCAGGTTGTTCAGCACCAGCGCGCCTTCGCGGCTGATCGGTGCGAACAGCCCGCCCGCCTTCAGCGACGGCGCCCGCAGGCTGTAGAGCAGAAGCGAGCCGCCGGTGGCGACCGCCAGCAGCACCAGGATGAAGATGCCGCGCTTGGGATCGACGGCGAAGGCATGGACCGAGGTCAGGATGCCGGAGCGCACCAGGAAGGTGCCCATCAGCGACAGCGAGAAGGTGACGATGGACAGCAGGATGGTCCAGCTCTTGAGCGCGTCACGCTTCTCCACCACGATGGCGGAGTGCAAGAGCGCGGTGCCGGCCAGCCAGGGCATGAAGGAGGCGTTCTCCACCGGGTCCCAATACCACCAGCCGCCCCAGCCCAGCTCGTAATAGGCCCACCAGGAGCCCATGGCGATGCCCATGGTCAGGGTCGACCATGCCGCCAGCGTCCAGGGCCGCACCCAGCGCGCCCAGGCGGGATCGACCCGCCCCTCGATCAACGCGGCGACCGCGAACGAGAAGGCCATGGAGAATCCGACATAGCCGGCATAGAGGAAGGGCGGGTGGAAGGCGAGGCCGGGGTCCTGCAGCAGCGGGTTCAGGTCGTTGCCGTCCAGCGGCGCCGGGACCACGCGGATGAAGGGGTTGGAAGTGATCAGGATGAACAGCAGGAAACCGACCCCGATCAGACCCTGGACCGCCAGAACCCGCGCCTTCAGCGTCGGCGGCAGGTTGCGCCCGAACACGGCCACGGCGGCGCCGAAGATCGTCAGCATGACGATCCACAGCATCATCGAGCCCTCGTGGTTGCCCCAGACGCCCGACACCTTGTAGAGCATCGGCTTGGCCGAGTGGCTGTTCTGCACCACGTTCAGCACGCTGAAATCGGACACCACATGCGCCCAGGTCAGGGCGCCGTAGGCGATCAGCACCAGCATCATCTGGGCGATCGCCGCGGGCACCGCGACGTTCATCCAGGCGGTGTTGCGGGTGGCGGCGCCGACCAGCGGCGGGACCGACTGCACCAGCGCGACGAACAGCGCCAGCACCAGCGCGTAATGGCCGAGTTCGGGGATCACGGGCCCGCTACTCCTTCTTCGCGGTCTTGGTCTCGGACTCCGCCGGCTTCTTGTAGACGCCGGCCTGCTTCAATGCCTCCGACACCTCCGGCGGCATGTAGTTCTCGTCATGCTTGGCCAGCACCTCACGCGCGACGAAGACGCCGCCGGTCATCTTGCCCTCCGCCACCACGCCCTGGCCCTCGCGGAACAGGTCGGGCAACTGGCCGCGATAGCGGACGTCCACCGTGTTGGCGGTGTCGGTGACGCGGAAGGAGGTGGTGACGCCGTCCGGCAGCTTCTGCACGCTGCCTTCCTCGACCAGCCCGCCCAGGCGGAAATTGCGGTCGCCCACATGCTGGGCCTGCAGCTGGCTAGGGCTGTAGAAGAAGACGATGTTGTCCTGGAAGGCGGTCAGCGCCAGGGCGGTCGCCGTGCCCAGCCCGAGAAGGGCGAGGCCCAGCATGTAGAGGCGGCGTTTCTTGCGGGTCATCCTTCGCTCGCTTCCGCCGGCGTTCCGGCGTTCTGATCGGCCGCTTTGCGGCCAGCATTATTGGGGCCATTGCGGGTGCGGCGGCGGGCCGGGCGGGCGCTTTCCAGCGCCTTCAGCGTCGCCTCGGCGTTGCGCAGCCCCTTCCAGGTGGCGGCCAGCAGGCCCAGCAGGACCAGGGTGGCGATGCCGTAGGCCGGCCAGACGTAGGCGGCGTATCCGCCCATGTGGAAGAATTCGCTCATCATCCTTACCCCCGCATCCCGTCCGCCACGGCGCCGTCACCGGCGACCGAAAGCCGCAGCGTCTGGATTTTGCGCTGGGCGATCTCGGTGCGCACGCGCAGCATGACGACCGACAGGAAATAGGCGGTGAAGGCGCCGGCCATCACCAGAAGCGGCGTCAGCATGCTGGGGTCGATGCTGGGACCGCCCATGCGCACGACGCTGGCGGGCTGGTGAAGCGTGTTCCACCAGTCGACCGAGAATTTGATGATCGGCACGTTGACGATTCCGACCAGCAGCAGGACGTTGCCGGCCTTCATGCCGCGTTGCGGATCGTCGAAGGCGTTCACCAGGGCCATGTAGCCGAGATAGAGGAAGAACAGGATCAGCACGCTGGTCAGCCGCGCGTCCCACACCCACCAGGTGCCCCACATCGGCGCGCCCCACAGCGACCCGGTCACCAGGCAGACGAAGGTGAAGCCGGCGCCGATGGGGGCGGCGGCCTTGGCGAACAGGTCGGCCAGCGGGTGCTTCCACACCAGACCCACCCCGGCGGCGATGGCCATGTTGGTGTAGATGAACATGCTCATCCAGGCGGCGGGCACATGGATGTACATGATCCGCACCGTCTCGCCCTGCTGATAGTCGGGCGGCGAGCTGAACAGGCTGAGCCACAGCCCGAGGATCGTCAGGATCACGGTCGCCCCGGCGCACCATGGCAGCAGCACGGCCGAAAGGCGCAGGAAGCGGGCGGGATTGGCGAAACGATGCATAGAACGATGGCCCCGGTACAGGTGACCTTGGTCAGGCTTGCCGACGATATAAGCGCATGTATGGCGGACTGCGAGGGGTTTCGCCTTGATCTCGGTCAGGAAGATTCGCCATTCATTCGTACTCTTACACCAAGGTATCAGGCGCCTCAGGCCATTGCAGGCGCCTGTTTCACTCCCAGTCAGACGTCGGCGGCAGGGATTTTCATCCCTGTCGGCCGGTGATTTTTATGCGATCAGGCCGCCTGTCCTCCCGCACCGCCGCCCGCATCGCCTCGGCGATCCGGTCGAAATCGCCGAGGCTGACCGGCAGCAGGCCAAAGCGGAAGGGATAGCCCCAGTTCCGCACCCCGGCGGTTAGCTCAAGCTGGCCCAGCAGCGGCAGGATCGGCGCCTCCTCGGCCGGCCACCAGGACACGTCGCGCCGGAAGGGGACGAAGCCGCCGCCCATGTCGAACTGGTAGGGCTCGCCCGGCAGGACGGTGCCGATCGCGGTGAAGGATTTCAGCCCGTCCGCTGCACCGAATTTGTCGGTGGGGGAGTAGTAGACCACCCGGTCGCCCGGCCGGATCCGCCGCAGCGGGGCCGCCTTGCCGTGGCAGACCTGTATGAAGCCGCCGGCGCGGCCGCGCCGCACATGCTCGGCGCTGGCGACTGCGATCCAGGCACCGGTCCGCGTGCTGCCGCTGCTCACGACCGCACCTGTTCGGCCTTGGCTTCGTGCTGGTTGGCTTCCTCACCCTGGTTGGGGGCGAACACGCGCAGGCGATGGCCGTCGGGGTCCTGTGCAACGAAGGTATGACCGAAATCCATCGCCGTCGGCGGCTGCAGGATGGTCAGGCCGCGGGCGCTCCAGTCGGCGTGGAGGTCGCGCACCGCGGCCTCGCCGGCGACGGTGAAGGCGATCTCGCCACCGCCGGGCATGGTCGCAGCCGGCTCCACCGTGTGGCGCGACCACAGGCCCAGCATCAGCCCATCACCCGCCTTGAACATGGCGAAGGTGGGGGAGGCTTCCACCGGCGGGCGGCCCAGCAGGTCGGCATAGAAGGCGGCGCTGGCGGCCGGGCTGTCGACATAGAGCAGGACGAAATCGAGGGCGAGGGCGGCGGTGTTGGTGGCGGTCTGGGTCGCGGTCATGGTCGGCTCCGGTCTTGAAGGATTGGGGTGGGGCGGTCGGTTCGGTTCGTTCCGTTCCGTTCGTCGCCCTCACCGGCAAAGCCAAGACTAAGCCGACATGCTGACAGTTTCCGTCAGCATCCCGTCAGCCCCATCCACCCATCATTGCGGGATGCCCTCCGCTGCGCGCCACTCCTTCAGCATCGCCTGTCGGCGGCGGGGATAGCGGGTCTCGCTGGTGGTCAGCGCCAGGATGCGGTCGGTGCGGAAATGGCGGAAGGACTGGCGCAGCTCGCACCATGCCACCATTACCCGCACCCGGTCGAAGAAGCCCAACGCGAACGGCCAGACGATGCGCCGGCTTTCCGACCCGTCGCGGTCGCGATAGGCGATCTCCAGCTTGCGCTCGGTCCGGATGGCGCTGCGGATGGTCGCCAATTCGGTATCCCCTGCGGCGATCGGTTCACCCGGGCCGACCAGCAGGGTGGAGCCGTCCAGCCCCTCCCGTTTGTCGGGCGGCAGCACCGCGGCGATCTTGGCGAGCGCATTGCGCGCCGCTCCACCCAGCCGGCTGTCGCCGCGGTCCACCACCCAGCGGGAGCCCAGCACCAGCGCCTCCAGCTCCTCCTCGGTGAACATCAGCGGCGGCAGCAGGAAGCCGGCGCGCAGGAGATAGCCGACCCCCGGTTCCCCCTCGATCATCGCGCCCTGCGCCTGCAGCGTGGCGATGTCGCGATAGAGCGTCCGCAGGCTGACCCCCAGCTCGTCGGCAAGCGACTTGCCGCTGACCGGCTGGCGATGCCGCCGCAGTACCTGCATCAGATCGAGGAGACGTTCGGCGCGCGACATGGGCAGGGCAGGGTGGGGATGGAAGGTTCCTGCATAGCATGGTGCCCGGACGGGAAGAATGCCGCTTGTCGCATCATCCCAGTGGCGTCATATCTGGAGAAACCGGAGTTTCTGGAGAAAGCTATGCCTGCCCGCACCATTTCGGCCTATGCGGACGAAGAAACCGCGCGGGTCGTGGAACAGATCGCCGAGTTGGAGGATCGGTCGCCGGCTCAGATCGCCGCTGCGGCGCTCCGTTTCTATGCCCGGCTGCCGTCCGAAGCCCGGGCGGCCTTCCGCCGGATAGAAAAGCTTGGGACGGAGGCGGATCTCGACACCCTGACCCGTGCCATCACGCGGAAGACTCTGGACGCGGAATGGGAAGTGGCGCATCGCCGCTTTATCGGTGGGATGATCAATGTACCGGTTTCGGCCACGGACGAACCCGTGAACGAGGATGATCTGCTGGCGGAAGCCGTGCGTCTGACGCAGTGATCGCACCCCAATGGCGCAGTCCGTCCTGAATCTCTGCCTGGATTTGAACATCTGGTGCGCCGCGTTCCTGGCCGATCGGAAAGGCGCCAGAAATACGGCCTCGCAAACTCTGGTCGACATGGTCCGGTCAGGTCAGGCTGCCGATCTTCCGCTGCAGTTGATCGTGTCGTGGGGGATGCTGACCCGGTTGCGCAAGGTCTTTGAAGTGGACTGGGGCGTTCCGCGTCCGACGGTTGACCTGCTGGTCGAAACGATCGCCGGTTATGCCCGGCTTGGTCCGGCCGGAACGGCGCCGCACCTGACGCTCGGCGGTACTGGTCTGATGCCAATGCGTGACGAGGAGGATGCTCATGTCGTGGACACCGCCATCGCGGGTGGCGCGCATCTGTTGGTCACCGCCAACTTCGACGATTTTCTGGGGCTGAAGGGTCGGGTTTTGGAAGAGGGTCGGGTGGCGTTGGTGAATACCGCGAAGGCTCGTCTGATTGTCGCTCATCCGTTCCGAGCCGTCGAGTGGCTGCGTTCCGGCCAGCTTCCCGTCCCATAGAGTTCGACCACCCGGCAAGAAAAAAGGCGCTCTCCCGCGGGAGAGCGCCTTTTTCTTAAACCCGACGGATCACTCCGCCTTCTTGGTCAGGTCCTCGCCGGTGGTCTGGTCGACCTGCTTCATCGACAGCTTGACCTTGCCGCGGTCGTCGAAGCCGATGACCTTGACCTTCACCGAGTCACCCTGCGACACGACGTCCGACACCTTGCCGACGCGCTGCTGCGCCAGTTCGGAGATGTGGACGAGGCCGTCGCGCGAGCCCAGGAAGTTCACGAAGGCGCCGAAATCGACGACCTTCACAACCTTGCCGGTGTAGACGACGTTCATCTCCGGCTCGGCGACGATGCCCTTGATCCACTCGATGGCGGCGTCCGACTTCTTCTGGTCGACGGCCGAAACCTTGACGGTGCCGTCGTCGTCGATGTCGATCTTGGCGCCGGTCTGCTCCACGATCTCGCGGATCACCTTGCCGCCGGAGCCGATCACGTCGCGGATCTTCTCCTTCGGGATGTTGATGACGGTGATGCGCGGGGCGTTCTCGTTGACGCCTTCGCGGGCGCCGGTCAGCGCCTTGGCCATCTCGCCCAGGATGTGCAGGCGGCCGTCCTTGGCTTGGCCCAGCGCGATCTTCATGATCTCCTCGGTGATCGAGGTGATCTTGATGTCCATCTGCAGCGCGGTGACGCCGACCTCGGTGCCGGCGACCTTGAAGTCCATGTCGCCCAGGTGATCTTCGTCACCCAGGATGTCCGACAGGACGGCGAAGCCGCTGTCTTCCTTGATCAGGCCCATGGCGATGCCGGCGACCGGACGGGCCAGCGGCGCGCCGGCGTCCATCAGCGACAGCGAGGTGCCGCAGACGGTGGCCATCGAGGAGGAGCCGTTGGACTCCGTGACTTCCGACACGACGCGCAGCGTGTAGGGGAAATCTTCCTTCTTCGGCAGCAGCGGGTGGATCGCGCGCCAAGCCAGCTTGCCGTGGCCGATCTCGCGGCGGCCCGGGCTGCCCATGCGGCCGGCTTCACCCACCGAGTACGGGGGGAAGTTGTAGTGCAGCATGAAGTGCTCGCGGTACTCGCCCTCGAGCGCGTCGATGATCTGCTCGTCCTGGCTGGTGCCCAGCGTGGTGACGACCAGCGCCTGGGTTTCGCCGCGGGTGAACAGGGCCGAACCGTGGGCGCGCGGCAGGATGCCGACTTCCGACACGATCGGGCGCACGGTCTTGGTGTCGCGGCCGTCGATGCGGCGGCCGGTCTTCAGGACGGCGCCGCGCAGGATGTCGGCCTCAAGCTCCTTGAACTCGAAACCGATCGACTGGGCGTCGAATTCCTCGGCCAGCGTCTCGAGGGCCTTCGCCTTGGCGGCGCCGACCTTCTCATAGCGGCTCTGCTTCACCGTCTCGGTGTAGGCGGCCTCGACGTCCGACCCGACAGTCTCGCGCAGGCGGGCCTTCAGGGCCTTGCGGTCATAGGCCGGCTCCGGCAGGTCCCACGGGTCCTTGGCGGCTTCCTCGGCCAGGTCGATGATCATGTTGATCACCGGCTGGAAGTTGGTGTGGCCGAACATGACGGCGCCCAGCATGACCTCTTCGGTCAGCTCCTTGGCTTCCGATTCGACCATCAGCACGCCTTCGACGGTGCCGGCGACGACCAGATCCAGGTCGCTGTCCTCGACCTCGTCCATGGTCGGGTTCAGGATGTACTGGCCGTTCTTGTAGCCGACGCGGGCGGCGCCGATCGGACCCAGGAACGGGATGCCGGAGATCGTCAGGGCGGCCGAGGCGCCGACCATCGCCACGATGTCCGGATCGTTCTCCAGATCATGGCTCAGCACGGTGCAGACGACCTGCGTCTCGTTGCGGAAGCCATCGGCGAACAGCGGACGGATCGGACGGTCGATCAGGCGGCTGACCAGCGTTTCCTTCTCGGTCGGACGGCCTTCGCGCTTGAAGAAGCCGCCGGGAATCTTGCCGGCCGCGAACGCCTTTTCCTGGTAATTGACGGTCAGCGGGAAGAAATCGACGCCCGGCTTCGGCGCCTTGGCGGCGACTGCGGTGCACAGGACGGTGGTGTCACCATAGGTGACCAGAACCGCGCCGTTGGCCTGACGGGCGATCTTGCCCGTTTCCAGGACCAGCTTGCGCCCGCCCCATTCGATTTCTTTGCGATGAACAGTGAACATGGATTCTTTCCTTCCATCCGACACCCTGCAACGGCCGGATTGCCGCCCAAGGCCGGGGCCATCGGTCGTAGGACCCCGCGAGAAAACTGGAGATGTGGTGTTCGACAACAGGACTAAACGAATCAAGATAGAAGTGTCGTGGATGCAAAAAAGGCCGGTCCCCGAATAATCGGGCCGGCCTGTCCGTCACGAAACGCTCAAGATCGAGTTTCTATTGCCAATAACCAATGAGGTGTTCCGGAACGATACAGGGAAAAGGCAGCTTCGATGGTCTGCTGGACTGGGCGGGAAACCCCCGGCCGGTGGCCGGCCAGGGGAACCCGAACCCGTCAGCGGGACAGCGCGCCTGATTAGCGGCGCAGGCCCAGACGCTCGATCAGAGCGGCGTAGCGCGACTGATCCTTCTTCTTCAGGTAGTCGAGCAGACGGCGGCGCTGACCGACCATCACCAGCAGACCACGGCGGGAGTGGAAGTCCTTCTTGTGGCCCTTCAGGTGATCCGTCAGGTTGCTGATGCGCTCCGTCAGGATCGACACCTGGACCTCGGGCGAACCGGTGTCGTTGGTGCCGCGGGAAAATTCCTTGATCAGCTCTTGCTTGCGCTCGGGCGTAATCGACATCGGGGTCTCCTAAATCACGTGAGGTTGAGTACGCGCACCGGACGGACCTCCGCCCCCTCGACACGGGCCAACGCAACCGGCGTTCCGCCGAAAAGGGCAATGACGGTGCCATCCCCACCGTCAGCACCCTGAACCGCCATCAGGCGTTCACGATCCTGCCGGGTGAGGAGAGCGACCGTCTGGCCGTGCCTCAGTCGGTGCGCTTCCGCTTCCGTCAGGGCCAGCGCCGGGATGTCGTCCAGCGCGGTCTCGATCGGCAACAGAAGTCGTTCGACGGCCGCACCTTGCTCCATGGCGGCCAGTTCGTCCAGGGAAATCGCGCGGTCCAGCGTGAAGGAGCCGACGCGCAAACGGCGCAGAAGCCCGACATGGCCGACCGTGCCAAGCGCTTCCGACAGGTCGCGGGCGAGCGAGCGGACATAGGTGCCCTTGCCGCAATCGACCTCGAACACCGCATGGTCGGCGTCCGGTTCCTCGACCAGCTCGAAGCGGTCGATGCGCACGGTGCGGGCGGCCAGATCGACCGCGTCGCCTTCGCGCGCGATGTCATAGGCACGCTCGCCGTCAATCTTGATGGCGCAGAACTGCGGCGGCACCTGCTGGATCTCGCCCAGAAAGGCGGGCAGGGCGGCGCGGATCTGCTCGGTCGTCGGCCGGTGGTCGGAGCGGTCGATCACCGCGCCTTCGCGGTCGTCGGTGGTGGTGCGCTCGCCCCAGCGGATGGAGAAGCGGTAGGTCTTGGCGCCGTCCATGGCATAGGAGACGGTCTTGGTCGCCTCGCCCAGCGCGATCGGCAGGATACCGGTCGCCAGCGGGTCCAGCGTGCCGCCATGCCCGGCCTTCTCGGCGTTCAGCAGGCGGCGCACCTTCGAAAGCGCCTGGGTGGAGGTCATGCCTTCCGGCTTGTCCAGCACGATCCAGCCATGGATCGGCGTACCCTTGCGCTTACGAGCCACGACGGCCGCCCCGGCTCTCGTCCCCGCCTTCGCCCTCGCCCTTATCCTCGCCCTTGTCCTCATCGTCGAGCATGGCGTGGTCGTCTTCGTCGAGGTCGTCGTCCTCGTCCGTCTCGTCCGGGCCGAGATCGTCGCCGTCCTCATCCCAGGAGTCGTCCTCGTCCTCATCCTCGTCATGGTCGTCGTCGCCGTTGACGCGGCCCAGCGGATGGCCGCTCAGGTCGCGGGCGACTTCCGGGCTGTGCAGGATGCTGTCGATGCGGTGGGCATAGTCGAAGGAGGTGTCGGCCTCGAAGCTCAGCGTCGGTGCATGGCGCAGGTTGACCATGCGCGCGACCTGCCCGCGCAGGAAGGCGGCCGCCCGCTTCAGGGCGACCTGGGCCTCCTCCATCCGCTCGCCGCCCAGCGTCGAATAGAAGACAGTGGCGTTCGACAGGTCGGGGCTGATCCGCACCTCGGTGACCGTGACGTTCAGCGAGGCCAGCTCCGGATCGTGGAAGTCCCCGCGGCGGAACAGGTCGGCGAGGGCGTGGCGCACCTCCTCGCCGACGCGCAGTTGCCGTTGGGACGGGGGCTTGCCGGCGATGAACGCGCCGCGCTTCTTGCTGGCCATGGTACGTGTCTTTCGTCGATGTCTCTTGCCGGGCTGCTTCAGCTCACCGGCCGATCACACACATATTGGCGTCGTCAGTTTCCCACCCCAGCCATCTCCGCCGGGCGGAAGCAGGGCGTTGGCGATCACCCCAATATAGGAACAGGGCGCAGGACTGATCCCGCGCCCTTCAAAGCGAAGAAGGTCGCCCGGCCCGCTCCGGTGAAAACACCGGAAGGGGCCGGGCGGGCCGTCGGTCTTACAGCTCGCGGGCGATTTCCTCGATCTCGAAGGCTTCGATCTGATCGCCGGCCTGGATGTTGTCGTAGTTCTCGAAGGCCATGCCGCACTCGTAACCCTCGCGCACTTCCTTGACTTCGTCCTTGAAGCGCTTGAGCGTCTTGAGCGTGCCTTCGTGAATGACGACGTTGTCGCGCAGCAGGCGGACGCCGGCGCCGCGCTTGACGGTGCCCTGCGTGACCATACAACCGGCGACCTTGCCGACCTTCGTGATGTTGAACACCTCGCGGATGGTCGCGTAGCCGATGAAGCGTTCCCGCAGCGTCGGAGACAAGAGACCGGTCAGCGCCGCCTTCACGTCGTCGATCACGTTGTAGATGATCGAGTAGTAGCGGATTTCGACGCCGTCGCGCTTGGCGAGGTCGCGGGCCTGCGGGTTGGCGCGGACGTTGAAGCCGATGATCATCGCGTTGGACGCATTCGCCAGCGTGATGTCGGACTCGTTGATCGCACCGACCGAGTTGTGCAGAACGCGGACCTTGACCTCGGTGTTCTCGGCCGTGAGCTTCTCCAGCGAGCTGGCGATGGCTTCGATCGAGCCCTGCACGTCGCCCTTGATGACGACCGGCAGTTCCTTGGCCTCGCCGGCCTGGATGCGGCTGAACATGTCCTGCAGCGAACCGCGGGCGGAGGCCGCAACCACCGCTTCGCGCTTCTTGCGCTGGCGGAACTCGGCGATCTCGCGGGCACGGGCTTCGGACTCGACGACGGTGAAGTCGTCGCCGGCCATCGGCGTGCCGTTCAGGCCCAGGACCTCGACCGGGACGGCCGGGGCCGCCTCGTTGACGTTCTGGCCGCGGTCGTTGATGAGGGCGCGGACGCGGCCCCATTCGGCGCCGGTCACGAACACGTCGCCGACCTTCAGCGTACCGCGCTGGACCAGCACGGTGGCGACCGAACCACGGCCACGCTCCAGCTTCGCCTCGATGACGACGCCCTCGGCGGCGCGCTCGGGGTTGGCCCGCAGTTCCAGGATTTCGGCCTGGAGAAGGATGGCCTCTTCCAGCTTGTGCAGGTTCAGCTTCGCCTTGGCCGACACCTCGACGTCGAGCACGTCGCCGCCCATCTCCTCGACCACCAGCTCGTGCTGGAGCAGTTCCTGGCGGACACGCTCCGGACGGGCGTCCGGCAGGTCGCACTTGTTGATGGCGACGATGATCGGAACCTTGGCCGCCTTGGCGTGGCGGATGGCCTCGATCGTCTGCGGCATGACGCCGTCGTTCGCGGCGACCACCAGCACGACCACGTCGGTGACGTTGGCGCCGCGGGCACGCATCTCGGTGAAGGCGGCGTGACCCGGCGTGTCGATGAAGGTGATGCGCGAACCCGACTCCAGCTGCACCTGATAGGCGCCGATGTGCTGGGTGATGCCGCCGGCCTCGCCCGACACCACGTCGGTCTGGCGCAGCGCGTCGAGCAGCGACGTCTTGCCGTGGTCGACGTGGCCCATGATGGTGACGACCGGCGGACGCGGCACCAGGATGGCGCCCTCTTCCTCGGTGGCACGCAGGCCGATTTCGACGTCGGACTCCGACACGCGGCGGACGCGGTGGCCGAACTCGGTGATGACCAGCTCGGCGGTGTCGGCGTCGATGGTCTGGTTGATGGTCGCCATCACGCCCATGCGCATCAGCGCCTTGATGACGTCGGCGCCACGCTCGGCCATGCGGTTGGCCAGCTCCTGGACGGTGATGACCTCCGGCAGGACGACGTCGCGGGTGACCTTCGCGGTCTCCTGACGGCTCATCTGCCGCAGGCGCTCACGTTCGCGGGCACGGCGGACGGCGGCCAGAGACCGGGTGCGGTCGCCACCGTCGTCGCTGAGCGCCTGCGAGACGGTCAGCTTGGTGCCCTTGCGGCGGTCGGCGCCGGCGGGAGCCTTGGCGGCGGGACGGGCGGGAGCGGCCTTGGCCGGAGCGCCGCCACGACCGCCCTTGCGGCGGTTGTCGTCCTCTTCCTCGACAGCGCGGGGGGCCGGAGCACCGGCACCGGGCAGCGTGCGGCCGGGAGCGGCATCGGCGGCGGGACGGCCGGCGGCACCACCGGGGCGCTGGTCGCCGGCCGGACGGGCACCGGCCGGACGCGCGCCGTCACGGCCCGCACCGTCGCGGGCGCCATCGCGGCGGGGCGCCGGTTCGGCGTCGCGACGCTTGGCGTCCTCGGCTTCCTTGCGCTTGGCCTCTTCCTCCTTGCGGCGGCGTTCGGCCTCTTCGGCGACCTTGCGGTCCGCTTCCTGGATGGCGCGCATCTCGTCCAGCTCGCGCTGGCGCAAGGTCTCGGCATCCAGAATGATCGGCGGCATTTCCGGCGCAGCCTGGGCCGGGGCTTCCGCGGCGGCCGGAGCGGCGGCTTCGGAGGGGGCGGCCGGAGCGGCTTCAGGCTCTTCGGCGGCGCGGGCGGCGGCCTCGGCGGCGCGCGCTTCGGCGCGAACCGCTTCTTCCTCGGCCTCGATCCGGCGCTGCTCTTCGAACGCAGCGGCGCCACGAAGCGCACGCAAGCGCGATTCCAGCTCCTCGCGGGTCAGCTGGCGCCCGGCAGGGGCACCGCCGCCGCGGGGCCGTTGGCCCTGCGCACCGCGCATGGGCAGGCCCTGGGCAGCTTGACGCGCGGCGGCGCCGCCGTCGGCGACGCCGGGCACGGCGCCCTTTTCAACATGACGCTTGCGCTTGACCTCTACGGTCACCGCTTTTGACCGGCCATGGGAGAAGCTCTGCCGGACCTGGGTCTCGACCGGCTTCTTCGACTCCAGCTTTCCTTTGCTGGCGCCGGTTAGGTGCAAGACTTTCTTCTGGTCCTGGTCGTTGCTGTCGGTCATCGGTTCCCGAATGGTCAGACGTTACATCGCAGGCCGGCCGGCCGTATCGCCGACTCCCAAGCCCTTATCAGAATCCTGGTGCGCATCCCGGTCCCCTTGGGGACCTTTCAGGTCCAGGTGCCCCCGGGGACCTTTCAGCCCCCTCAGGCGTGCCGCTTCGCGGACCAGCCCAGCGGCCAGCCTGCCTCGCGCCACCACGGCATGCACCGCATGATCGCGTCCCAGCGCCGCGGCCAAGGCCGAGGACTCGAACAGATCGATCACCGGCAGCGACGGCGCGAGCGCCGTCACCTTGCCGCGTTGGTCGAGCGAGCCGTCCGCGGCTTCGACCAGCAGGGCCGGCGGGGGACCCGCACGGCCGACCTGGTTGGCCCTCAACGCCTCGCGCACCTTCTCGTATCCCGCCAGGACGTGGCCGGCACGGCGGGCAAGGCCCAACGCGTGCAGACAACGCCGTTCCAGCAGCCGTTCCAGCCTTTCGGCCAGATCGGGCGGTACTTTCACCGCCCGGCGGGCCGCCTTGGCAAAAACGGATTTCCCCATGGCTTTCGCCAGGGCATCCCTGTCGGCCGTGACCCAAAGGCCGCGGCCGGGCAGATTTTCCTCCAGGTCCGGCACCACCTCGCCGTCGGGGCCGATCACGAAGCGGATCATGCCCTCTTTCGGCCCGACCGTACCCGACGCGATGCAGCGGCGCAGAGGCCCCTTCTCGTCGTCGGCCGGCAGGCGGTCCGTCCCGGCACCGTCATCCGGTGCCAATTCCTGATCCGGCACCGCATCCGCGGCGGCGGTCGGTGTCCGTTCGTCGTTCCGTTCGGTCATCCGATCGTCATCCGCTCGCGCGGTCCCGAATAATCGTTCCTGTCGGGCGCAGTTCCAACCGGCATTGCTGCCGGTCAGGCCTGCGCGCCCTGACCACCGGCGCTGCCATCTGCCGCAGGGGCCGTGGCGGCGCCGTCCTGTTCCTCACCCTCGAACCAGTGGGCGCGCGCGGCCATGATGATCGCGTTCGCTTCCTCTTCGGTGGGAGCGTCCTTGGCGCCGTCCTTGCTCAGGATCTCGACCAGCTCGTCGCCGGCCAGATCGGCCAGGTCGTCCAGCGTCTTCACGCCGTTCTCGCCCAGCTTCACCAGCTGCGTGGCGGTGAAGCCGGTCAGCTCGGCGACGATGTCCTCGACGCCCAGTTCCAGGCGACGCTCGTTGGCCTGCTCGTCCTGCACTTCCAGGAAGGCGAGGGCGCGCTGCTTCAGCTCGTCGGCGACCGACTCGTCGAAGCCTTCGATCTCGGCCAGTTCCTCGGTCTCGACGAAGGCGATCTCCTCGACGGAGGTGAAGCCTTCGGCGACCAGAAGGTGGGCAATCACGTCGTCGACATCCAGGGCCTGCATGAACAGGGCGGAGCGGTTGTGGATTTCCTCCGACCGGCGCTCCGACTCTTCCTGTTCGGTCAGGATGTCGATGTCCCAGCCGGTCAGCATCGAGGCGAGGCGCACATTCTGGCCGCGGCGGCCGATGGCCAGCGACAGCTGGTCGTCGGGCACCACCACCTCGATGCGGCGGTTGTCGTCGTCGAGCACGACCTTGGCGACCTCGGCCGGGGCGAGCGCGTTGACGACGAAGG
This sequence comes from Azospirillum sp. TSH20, assembly GCF_003115935.1. Lineage (NCBI taxonomy): Bacteria > Pseudomonadati > Pseudomonadota > Alphaproteobacteria > Rhodospirillales > Azospirillaceae > Azospirillum > Azospirillum sp. TSH20. The sequence goes on along the minus strand of NZ_LGQU01000042.1, from coordinate 58,835 downwards.
TCGCCGCCTCGCCCGACCACGGGATGATATCGATCTTCTCGCCCTGCAACTCGCCGACGACCGCCTGGACGCGGCTGCCGCGCATGCCGACGCAGGCGCCGACCGGGTCGATGGAGCTGTCGTTGCTGTGCACGGCGATCTTGGCGCGCGACCCCGGATCACGGGCGACCGCCCGGATCTCGATGATGCCGTCGTAGATCTCCGGCACTTCCTGGGCGAACAGCTTCGCCATGAACATGGGATGCGTGCGCGACAGGAAGATCTGCGGCCCGCGCGGTTCCTCGCGGACGTCGAAGATATAGGCGCGGACGCGGTCGCCGTTCTTGAAATGCTCGCGCGGCAGCAGTTCGTCGCGGCGCAGGATCGCTTCGGCGCGGCCCAGGTCGACGGTGACGTTGCCGTATTCGACGCGCTTGACCAGACCGTTGACGATCTCGCCGTTGCGGTCCTTGTACTCGTTGAACTGGCGCTTGCGCTCGGCGTCGCGCACCTTCTGCACGATCACCTGCTTGGCGGTCTGGGCGGCGATGCGGCCGAAATCGATCGGCGGCAGCGGGTCGACCAGGAAGTCGCCGATCTTGGCGCCGGGCTTGCGGCGCTGGGCGTAGGGCAGGGTGACCTGCGTCGCCTCGTTCTCCACCGCCTCGACCACCTCCAGGTGACGGGTCAGATGGATGTCGCCGGTCTTGCGATCGATGCGGGCGCGGATGTCGTGCTCGTGGCCGTACTTGGAGCGGCCGGCCTTCTGAATCGCCTGCTCCATCGCCTCCAGGACTTCGTCCCGGTCGATGTTCTTTTCGCGGGCGACCGCGTCAGCGACTTGCAGCAGTTCCATCCGTTACACTTCCTGAGTCGGTCTTGTGTGATGCCGGTCTTGCGTGATGTCCGGTCGGGTCGGCGGGGTGGGGGCAGGCAATCCAGGCCAGGCAGTCCGATGGCGCGTCCTGATGGACGGGTCCGTCAGTTCTGCAGGCCCTCCTGCTGCTCCTGGCTGGCGCGGATCAGCTCGTCCGTCAGCACCAGCTTGGCGCGCAGGATATTGTCGAACTCCAGCCGGGCGGCTCCCTGTTCGGTGTCGATGCACACGAGGCCGTCCTCGACGCCCTTCAGCATGCCTTTGAAGCGCTTGCGGCCGTCGATGGCCATGCGGCTTTCCAGCCGGGCTTCGAAGCCGGCGAAGCGCTCGAAATCCTTGAGCCGGGTCAGCGGCCGGTCGATGCCGGGCGAGCTGACTTCCAGCGTGTAAGCCTCGCGGATCGGGTCTTCCACGTCCAGCAGGGCCGAAACGGAACGGCTGATGTCGGCACAATCCTCGACGGTCATGGGCGCGCCGTCGGCGCGCTCCGCCATGATCTGGAGGATCGCCCGCTGGCCGCCGGAGATCTGTACGCGCACGACCTCATAGCCCATGGCTTCGACCGACGGCGTGATGATCTGTTCGATGCGACCTGTAGCGTCCATTCCACCTAACCCAAAGCCTGCGGCCGGGATCGAACCGGACGAGGTTTCCACAACAGAAGGTTCAACAAGCGCGTGCTTCCACACGCTCATAAAAAAATAAGTGGGCAAAAGCCCACCCGCAAAGCGTCTCGCCGGCCCGGTTGCCCGGGCCGCCGATCCGTATGGGTTCTCAGCGGTGAATATAGTCATTCCGTCCGATGCCGCAAGCCTTTTCCGGTCCGATCGCCGTGCTCGGCCGGAATCTCAAGCGGAACGGGTATGCGTCAGCCCCGCGGGCGGCGGACGAACCGCATGAAGACCGGCTTGCGGCCGGCGGCGATGGCCTTTTCCTCATAGCGGGTGGCGGGCCAGTCGTCGGGGCGGATGCGCCAGTCCGACGGGCGGCGCGCCGTCCACTCGAAATCGGGATGATTGACCGTGTGTTCAAGCATCCAGCGCACCAGACCCATGTCGTCGCTGGCCAGACGCAGCTCCGCGCCGTCCTTCAGCACGCGGGCGAGCCGCGGCAGGTTCTCCGGCCCGATGAAGCGGCGGTCGGCGTGGCGCTTCTTCGGCCAGGGGTCGGCGAACAGCACGAAGGCGCGGCCGATGGAGGCGTCGGGCAGGGCGTCCAGCAGCGGCCGGGCGTCGTCGGGCTGGATGCGCACATTCCGCAGATCGTCGTCATCGACCATGCCCAGCAGGCCGGCGATGCCGTTGAGGAAGGGTTCCGCGCCGATGAAGCCGACATCCGGATGGTGCCCGGCCTGCCAGGCGAGGTGATGGCCCATGCCGAACCCGACCTCCAGCCAGACCTCCCGTTTCGGGCTGTCGAACAGGCCGGCGGGGTTCAGCCTGTCGCCGGGCTGCGGCAGCGTGATCTGGAGCTGCGGCAGCAGAACGTCGATCAGTTCCGTCCGGCGCTTGCGCAACGGCCGGCCCTTGCGGCGCCCGAACAGGCGGTTGGAGCTTTCGGCGAGGGGGCCGGAGTTGCTGTCGTCGGTCATGTCGGAACGCTGTATCGGGAAAAGGGATGGGCCTCAAAAGAAAGCAGGGGCCGTTGCCAGCCCCTGCCGTCCATCCGCCTTGCGGCGGGTCCTATGGTGCGAACGCGCTTTTACAGGAAGGCGCTGCGCAGGTCGCCGACCAGATCGGTCTTCTCCCACGAGAAGCCGCCGTCCACCTCCGGCTCGCGGCCGAAATGGCCATAGGCGGCGGTGCGGGCGTAGATCGGCTTGTTCAGTCCCAGATGCGTGCGGATGCCGCGCGGGGACAGGTCCACCAGCTGCTGCAGCACATCGGACAGGCGATCCTCGTCGACAGTGCCGGTGCCGTGGGTGTCGACATAGACCGACAGCGGCTTCGACACGCCGATGGCGTAGGAGACCTGGATCGTGCACTTCTCCGCCAGTTCCGCCGCGACGACGTTCTTGGCGAGGTAGCGGGCGGCGTAGGCGGCCGAGCGGTCGACCTTCGTCGGATCCTTGCCGGAGAAGGCGCCGCCGCCGTGCGGGGCCGCACCGCCGTAGGTGTCGACGATGATCTTGCGGCCGGTCAGGCCGGCGTCACCGTCCGGGCCGCCGATGACGAAGCGGCCGGTCGGATTGACGTACAGGTGCTTCGGGTCGCACATCCAGCCTTCCGGCAGGCAGTTGACGATGTGCGGCAGGACGATCTCGCGCACGGCGTCCTGGTCCAGCCCCTCGGCATGCTGGGTCGACAGCACGATGGCGGTGGCGCGGGTCGGGCGGCCGTCGACGTACTGCAGGGTGACCTGGCTCTTGGCGTCCGGGCCCAGCTGGGGGGCGGCGCCGGAATGGCGCGCCTCGGCCAGCGACTTCAGGATGGCATGGCTGTAGTAGATCGGGGCCGGCATCAGCGCCGGGGTCTCCCGGCAGGCATAGCCGAACATGATGCCCTGGTCGCCGGCACCCTCGTCCTTGTTGCCCGCGGCGTCGACGCCCACGGCGATGTCGGCGGACTGGGAGTGGACGAAGCACTTGACGTCCATCTTCTCCCAATGGAAGCCGTCCTGCTCGTAACCGATGTCCTTCACCGCGGCGCGGGCGACTTCGACCAGCTGGTCGGCCTTGATGCTGTCGGGGCCGCGAACTTCGCCGGCCAGAACAACCTGATTGGTGGTCGCGAGCGTCTCGACGGCCACGCGTGCCTGCGGGTCGTGCGAAAGATAAAGATCGACGATGGCGTCGGAAATGCGGTCGCAGACCTTGTCGGGATGACCTTCCGACACGGACTCGCTGGTGAAGACGTAGTTCAGCTTTGCCACGGGAAACCTCGGCATTCGGCGGCACGCTATTTCATGAGCCGAAACGGCAGACCGGTACAGCGGCCGCAGACACCGATCCAAAACGGGTTGTGACAAGGAATTCAGCCGGGGTCAAGAAATCTACCGGCGGTAGGGCCCCGGACCGATTACCGCAGGCGCCGCACGAAGGGGGAGCACGGTCGAGCCCGTGCCATCCCCGTTCGGTGGGTATCACATGCCGTGTGGCAACCGGCAGGAGGTACTTGACGACGTTACTCGGCGGCTTCCGCAACGGCGGCGCTGGCCACGGCCTTGGTCAGTTCGAACAGGCGCTTGCGCACCGACGGATCGCTGATCTTGTAGTAGGCGCGGACCAGTTCCAGCGTCTCGCGCTTGGCCATCGGATCGGGCTCGTAGGTGCTGGCGGAGCGCTCTTCGGTCGCACCGGACTCGTCCTCGTCGTCGACGCGGGCGGCAGCCGCTTCGGCCGGCATGTCGTCGAAGAAGAAGGAGACCGGCACATCCAGGACGCGGCTGAGATCGAACAGACGCGACGCGCCGATGCGGTTGGCGCCGCGCTCGTACTTCTGCACCTGCTGGAAGGTCAGGCCGATCGCCTCGCCGAGTTTCTCCTGACTCATGCCGAGAAGCGTGCGGCGAAGACGGACGCGGGATCCGACATGGACATCGATGGGATTCGGCTTTCCGGTCTTCGGACGGCCGGCACCCGCACGGCGCCCGCGCGGCGCCCCAGTTTCAGTCTGCATCTCGTTTATCCCTGTAACGGTTGTGCAACCTAGTTACGACATATCCACGTATGCAGTCAAGCCCGCTCCGGTCAAGCCGGTTACACGAAATTGTTCTGCCTGTGGCGGGCGTATTGCCCGTAATGCTGCGTCACCGGTGATATCGCGAGGCCAGGGCCGCCAGAAAACAGCCTAGAAGCACTATGCCGAAAATCCAGTCTCCCATACAGGCATAGGATGTGACGCCGTCAGGCGCTTCCGGCAACGTGGTATCGATGAAGCCCCGCTCACCCAGACCGAGCAATTGTTGCACACGACCGTAGGAGTCCACCACCCCGGATATTCCCGTATTCGCCACCCGCACGAGCGGCAGTCCTTCCTCCACGGCACGGACCTGATTGATCGCAAAATGCTGGTGCGGACCGGCGGTGCGGCCGTACCAGGCGTCGTTGGTCAAGTTGAGCAGCCAGTGCGGCCGGTCCGCGGTGTCGACCACGGCGCCGGGGAAGATGCTCTCATAGCAGATCAGCGGGCTGAAGGAGGGCAGGCCGGCCACACGACCTTCCAGGTCCAAGGTGCGCGGACCGGGGCCGGCCGAGAACTCCGCCCCGTTGCCGGCGATGGCACCGACGGGCAGCCATTGCCGCAGCGGCATGTACTCGCCGAAGGGCACGAGGTGGAACTTGTCGTAGTCGGCGACCGCCGCACCGCTGCCGTCCACCGCCACCATGCCGTTGAAATAACGACGCTCGCCGTCCGCACCGACCGTCGTGCGCGGCGCCCCGGTGATCAGCAGACCGCCCGGCGGGATGACGGAGGCCATCGCCTGGCGCACCCGCGCATCCTCCTCGACGAAGAAGGGGACGGCGGTTTCCGGCCAGATGATGACGTTGGGCGGCGGGGCCGACGGATCGGCCGGCGGGGCGGCGGACAGGGCGAGATGGTTCTGGAAATTCTGCACCCGCTCGGCCGGCGCCCATTTCAGCCGCTGGTCGATCGCCGCCTGGACCAGCCGGAGACGGACGCCCGGCACCGGCTCGTCCACCGCGCCGGCCAGCCTCCAGGCACCCCAGCCGCCCAGCACCGCCAGCAGCGCCAACCCGGCGGCGACGCCGGCCCAGGCGCGGCGTGGCGTGGTGTCGCGGTCGGGCAGAGCGGCGGGCAGAGAGGCGACCAGCACCGTCACCAGCGTCAGCCCATAGATGCCGACCAGCGAGACGGTCTGCAGCACCGGCAGCACCCCGACCCAGCCATAGCCGATCAGGTTCCAGGGAAAGCCGGTGAAGACGTGGCCGCGCAGCCATTCCCACAGGCACCAGCAGGCGGCGAACAGCAGTGGTCGGCCCAGCCCGATGCCGAAGCCGCGCCGGCGCAGCATGTGGAAGGTCAGGGTGGCGCCGCCGCTGAACATCGCCAGCAGGATCGGCAGACCGACGGCCGACAGCGGCAGGGCCCACCAGAAGCGCTCGATATCGGTGAACAGCGCGGCGCTGATCCAATAGAGTCCCAGCAGGTGATGGCCGAAGCCGAAGAACCAGCCGAGGGCGAAGGCGCCCTTCTTCGTCTCCACCCCGTCCAGCAGCCAGATCAGGCCGGGAAAGGCGACCAGCAGCACCGGTATCAGGTCGGCCGGCGGAACCGCCAGCGTGGCGAGCCCACCCAGCAAGGCCGCGGCAGCCAGCCGGCGCCAGCCGGTCAGCGCGGCCAGCCGCGCGGAAACACGGCCCAGCCGGGCGGGGACGGGCAGCGCATCGGTGACGGTCAAGACGGGAAACTCCGGCAGCGGCAAGGAATGGCGGGCGGCGCCATAGGTAATGCGGCCGGACAGGGGCGCCAAGGCTGTTGTGGGCGGAGCTGTGTTGTCGGGGTGGGGGAGGCGTCAGACCCCCACCCCAATCCTTACGCCGTCTCCGCCAGCTCCGAACTGTTGGCCGGGACGTTGTGGACGCGCAGGCGCTTCAGGCGGCGGGAGTCGGCGTCGACGATCTCGAACTCCAGGCCCGAGGGATGGATCAGCCGCTCACCCAGCCCCGGCACGCGGCCGGCGATGGAAACGACCAGACCGCCCAACGTGTCGATGTCCTCGCGCTCCTCCTCGGACAGGACCGGGCCGACGCGATGCTCGAAATCCTCGATGGGCAGGCGGGCGTCGGCGATCAGGCTGCCGTCGGGACGCTCGACCAGCCGCGGCGCCGCGGTCTCGTCATGCTCGTCCTCGATCTCGCCGACGATCTCCTCCACCAGATCCTCGATGGTGACGAGGCCGTCGATGCCGCCGAACTCGTCCACCACCAGGGCCATGTGCTGTCGGGTCTGGCGCATCTGCACCAGCAGGTCGAGCACATGCATGGAGGGGGCGACGATCTTCGCCTCGCGGATGATGCCGGTCAGGTCCGGCTTCTGGCGCAGGCCCTCGGGCGAGGCGGCCTGCTTCGCCAGCAGGGTCAGCACGTCCTTGATGTGGATGATGCCGACCACGTCGTCCAGCGTCTCGCGGAACACCGGCAGGCGGGAATGGCCCTCCTCGGCGACGCGCTGGACCAGGGCGGGGAAGGGGGTGTCGATGTCGACGGAGATGATGTCGGCCCGCGGCACCATGACGTCGGCGACGGTGCGGTCGCGCAGCTTCAGGATGTTGGTCAGCAGCGCCCGCTCGCCGGCGCCCAGCGAATCCTCGCCGTCCTCGCTCGCGGCATCGTCCAGGCCGGAGATCAGCTCTTCGATCGTGCCGCGCAGGGAATTGTCCTCGCGGCCGCCCCAGACGGTGCGGAGCCACCCCTTGAACAGGTGGCCCAGGGAATGGTCTTCGGCCCCGTGGTCATCACGGGGCGTGCGACTGTCGGATATCTCGCTCATCGGTCCGGCGGTTGGTGGTTGGCGGCGTAAGGATCGGCGATTCCGAGCGTGGCAAGCAGCCGGGTTTCCAGCGCCTCCATCTCCTCGGCCTCGTCGTCCGTCTCGTGATCATAACCCAGCAGATGCAGAACACCATGCATCACAAGGTGAGTCATGTGGTCTTTGAAGCTTTTCCCCTGTTCGGACGCCTCGCGGGCGACCGTTTCATAGGCGAGGATGACGTCGCCCAGCATCACCGGCACGCCGTCTTGCGCCTCCGGCTCCTCGGCCTCGGTCAGGGCGAAGGACAGGACGTTGGTGGGCTTGTCCTTGCCGCGATACTCGCGGTTCAGCCTGTGGACCAGCTCGTCGTCGGCCAGCACGACCGACAGCTCGGCCGGGCCTTCCTCGTCGTCATAGGCCGCACCCAGGGCGGCGAGCGCCGCGCGCTCCGCCAGCCACTCGGCATCCTCCGCCCAATCGCCGGCTTCACGTGAAACAGTGATGTCGACCGCGCTGGTCATTCCGGATCTCCGACGATCGCAGGGCCGTTGCCGGTCGTTTCGGGTACGGAACTGATGCGGCGGGCCTGTTTGCGTTCCGCCTCGCGGGCATCGGCCTGGTCATAGGCGCGGATGATGCGGGCGACCATCGGGTGGCGGACCACGTCGGCGTCGGTGAAGCGGACGAAGCGCACGCCTTCCACCCCGCGCAGGATGTCCAGTGCGTCGCGCAGGCCCGACCGGGTGCCCGACGGCAGGTCGATCTGCGAGATGTCGCCGGTGATGACCATCCGCCCGCCTTCGCCGAGACGGGTCAGGAACATCTTCATCTGCATCGGCGTGGTGTTCTGCGCTTCGTCCAGGATGACGAAGGCGTTGCCCAGCGTCCGACCGCGCATGAAGGCCAACGGCGCGATCTCGATCTCGCCGGACTCCAGCCGCTTCTTCACCTGTTCCGCCGGCAGCATGTCGTGCAGCGCGTCGTAGAGCGGACGCAGGTAAGGATCGACCTTTTCCTTCAGGTCGCCGGGCAGGAAGCCCAGCCGCTCCCCGGCCTCGACCGCCGGGCGCGACAGCACGATGCGGTCGACCTGACCGGTGGTCAGCAGGGCCACCGCCTGTGCCACCGCCAGATAGGTCTTGCCGGTGCCGGCCGGGCCGAGGCCGAAGACCAGTTCGCTCTCCGCCAGAGCCTGCAGATAGGCGGCCTGGGTGGGGGAACGCGGTGTGATCGGGCCGCGCCGGCGGGTGCGCAGGGCAATCTCGGCCCGGGTGATGGTCGCCTGCTGCCCCGGCGCACGAGGCTCTTCACCAGCCGACACGCCGGCGAAACCGGGATCGGCGGTCGCCATGCGGACGGCGCCGTCGACTTCGCCGCCGTCGATGGTCTGGCCGCGGGTCAGCCGCCCATACAGGCTGTTCAGCGCCGCCTGGGCCGTTTCGGCGGCATCGGACGGGCCGGAGATGGTCAGGGTGTTGCCGCGCGAGATCAGCGACACGCCGAGAAGGGATTCGATGCGGGCGAGGTGGCGGTCATGCTCCCCGTACAGCATCGGCAGAAGCCGGTTGTCATCGAATTGAACGTCGATACGCCGTTCGGGCAGACCGTTCAAGCGCTTGCCTCCAAGGTTACGGCAGGCTGGAAGGGAGAGGCGGTGGTGTGTTCACCGGTTACGACCGTGCCGGCGAGGCTGTTGGCCAGCGCGGCGTCGACCCGCACCTCGACGATGCGGCCGAGCAGCCGTTCGTTCGCCTCGGCATGGACCGACTGCATCCACGGGCTGCGGCCCAGCAGCTGGCCGTCGCGGCGCCCGACACGGTCGAACAGGACCGGCACGCTGCGGCCGATGAAGCTGTGGTTGAAGGCGACCTGCTGGGCGTTCAGCAGCTGGTGCAACGCCGCCAGACGGGATTCCTTCACCTCTTCCGGCACCTGGGATCCCTCGACCGAGGCCGGGGTGCCCGGACGCGGGCTGTATTTGAAGGAATAGGCCTGGGCATAGCCGATGTCGGTGACCAGCTTCAGCGTCGCGGCGAAATCGGCGTCGCTCTCGCCGGGGAAGCCGACGATGAAGTCGCCGGACATCGCCAGATCGGGCTTGGCCGTGCGCAGCCGGTCGACCAGCCGGCGATAGTCGTCGGCGGTGTGCTTGCGGTTCATCGCCGCCAGGATGCGGTCCGACCCCGCCTGCACCGGCAGATGCAGGTAAGGCATCAGCTGCGGCACCTCGGCGTGGGCGCGGATCAGGTCGTCGGCCATGTCGCGCGGGTGCGAGGTGGTGTAGCGGATGCGCTCCAGCCCGTCGATCTCCCCCAGCTGGCGGATCAGCCGGCCAAGGCCCCAGGTCGTGCCGTCCGGCCCGTCGCCATGCCAGGCGTTGACGTTCTGGCCCAGCAGGTTGACCTCACGCGTGCCGCCGGCGACCAGCCGCTTCGCTTCGGCCAGGATCTGGTCGGCGGGGCGGGAGAACTCGGCACCGCGGGTGTAGGGCACGACGCAGAAGGTGCAGAACTTGTCGCAGCCCTCCTGCACCGCCAGGAAGGCGGAGACGCCCTGGCTGCCGGCTTCCTCCGGCAGGAAATCGAACTTGGATTCGGCCGGGAAGTCGGTGTTCAGCACGCTGCCGGCGGCACGGCTGGCCTTCGCCACCATCTCCGGCAGGGTGTGATAGGTCTGCGGGCCGAAGACCATGTCGACGAAGGGGGCGCGGGCGACGATCTCCTCGCCCTCCGCCTGGGCGACGCAGCCGGCGACCGCCAGGATCATCCGGCCGTCCTCGGCCTCGGCCTTGCGGTCCTTCATCTGGCGCAGCCGGCCAAGCTCGGAAAAGACCTTCTCGGCGGCCTTTTCGCGGATGTGGCAGGTGTTCAGGATCACCATGTCGGCGCCGTCCGGCTCATCGACCGGTTGGTAGCCCAGCGGTGCCAGGACGTCCGCCATCCGGGCGGAGTCGTACACGTTCATCTGGCAGCCCCAGGTCTTGATGAACAGCTTCTTGGTCAACCCGCACCCTTCCGCTTGCAACAAAAACGAATAGCGCGCTCACGATGCTGCGTGGCGCGCGGCACGCCGCATGTCCGGCGTCGCTCCTGAAAAGATGGTATCGCGTGTGGGGCGAATCGAGTCAATCCCGCTTCGCCCCACCCATGTTTGCAACGACGTCGTTTCCGCAATGCGGACCGAGGGCCGGAATGGTCACGCCGCGCCGGCTTGCAGGCCGTCGCGCCAGAACCAGTCGGTCCGGCGCACGCGGTCAGTCCAAAGTCGCTCCGCCGCCGTCCGGCTGAACAGGGCGCTGAAAGGGACGGGGGTGTCTCCCGCCAGGACGGGCGCGTTCGCAGCCGGGGCGGCCAGCACCGAGCTCATCACCGGGGTGGCGCCGATGGCAACCTCCTGCGCATCCGCCTGTTCCGGCTTGCCGATCATGCCGGCGGCGCCGGCCAGCGAGCCTTCGACCAGCTCCAGGCCCAGCAGCCGGTTCATGTCGACCGGACCGGGCATCTGCATGCCCAGCGTCAGGGCGCGGGAGAAGCCGAACCGCTCGTAATACGGGGCGTCGCCGACCAGGATCACCGACTTGTGGCCCAGCGCCACCGCCTTGTTCAGGCTCATCCGGATCAGCTTGCTGCCCAGCCCGCTGCCCTGCAGATGGGCGGCGACCGCGATGGGGCCGAGCAGGATGGACTGGGTGGTGCCGCCGACCAGGATCGGCCAGTAGCGGATGGTGCCCACCACCACCTCGCGCCCATGCTCGTCATGTTCGATGGCGACGAGGTTCAGGGCGGGGATGGAGTCGACGCCGTCGCGCAGCCGGTAGGCGGTCTTGGAGAAGCGGTCGGGACCGAAGGAGGCGTCCAGCAGGGCTTCGATGGCGGCGGCGTGCTTCGGCTCTTCGACGGTGATGATCATGCGTTGGGCTCCCGGCGGGAAGAAAGTCTTCTCAGAAGGCTTTTGAAGGGCGGATCGCGCCGCCGCCGGAAGGCCGGGGGTGTCAGGTCCCCGTTGTGCCTTTGGCGTTCGCACGCGACCCAAGGACGGCCGCAACCGCGATGCGCGGTGCGAGGCTCCGTCGTCGGATGCGAAGGGCGTGCGAACGAGACATGGACAAGGCTCTTCGGCCGTTGCTGGGACTTGCGCATATATCATCGTCTCCCCCCTGTCGCAAGACCATGCAGACCCGGAGACTGCGCATGACTGTATCCATCCCAGTGCGGGCATGTCGCATCATTGTCCGGCCGCGTTCTGGACAGTGCGGAGAGGGGACTTTATCCTGCGCGGAACCGCCGCCCGGCCACCCGGACTCCCCAGCCGGAACCCCAAGCCGCCGGCCCGTTTTTACGGCCGGCGCCGTTCATCGGACCGCCCGCCATGTACACCGCCGTCACCCACGACATCCGCGTCACCGTCCAGCCCGTTTTCCTGGAAGACCAATCCGCCCCGGCCGAGGGGCGCTTCGTCTGGGCCTATCACGTCCGCATCGAGAACGAAGGCAGCGAGACGGTGCAGCTGCGCACCCGCCACTGGCGCATCACCGACGCCATGGGCCGCGTGCAGGAGGTGCGGGGGCCCGGCGTGGTCGGCGAGCAGCCGGTGCTGGAGCCGGGCGACCATTTCGAATACACCAGCGGCACCCCGCTCGGCACGCCGTCCGGCATCATGGCCGGCAGCTATGGCATGGAGGGGGAGGACGGGCGCGCCTTCGACGTGACGATCCCGGCCTTCTCGCTGGACAGTCCGCACCAGCCGATGCAGCTGAACTGATCGGACGGCCCGACTTCCCGGCAATTCCGGACGCAGACGAATAATACAATAGAATGTGTGTGGATATTGGAAGAAATTAACAGGCGGCTTTGACAATCCGCATGGCTGTCCGTACTTTGTCCATAGCTTGCAGGCCATGGGGCAGGACCTAAATTTAGGGACTTCCGAAAGGCGGCAAGCGGCGGAGACCGTGGCTGGCGCCGCCGCTCCGCATTTTGCGAATGGGTTCTTTCGTCTTGCCGCCCGTTCGGTTGATCCGCCGGGGCTTCGGCTCCGTACTGACGACGGAAGTGACGCCAGACACGATGGGCGTGTTGCGCGACGGCCGTCGGATTGCGGCCATCGGCTTCGCGCAGGGCGTTCCCAGTTATGGAAAGGATGTTTCCCGTGACGGCTACCAAGACCCCGCACGCCAAGCCCCCGGTCGCCGACAACGTGCTTCGCGGCCCCGGCCTTTCCCGGCCCGACCCCGTCGCCCGTCCGTCCCGCACCGAGGCGGAAGAGGCCGTGCGCACCCTGATCCGCTGGGCCGGCGACGACCCGGCGCGCGAAGGGCTGGTCGGCACGCCGGACCGGGTCGTCCGCTCCTATGAGGAATTCTTCGCCGGCTACGGCATCGACCCGGTCGAGATCCTGTCGCGCACCTTCGAGGAGACCGACGGCTACGACGAGATGGTCGTACTGCGCGACATCCGGGTGGAGTCCTATTGCGAGCACCACATGGTGCCGATCATTGGCAAGGCGCATGTCGCCTATCTGCCGCGCCGCCGCGTCGTCGGAATCTCCAAGCTGGCGCGCCTGGTCGAGGCTTACGGCAAGCGCCTGCAGATCCAGGAGAAGATGACGGCGCAGATCGCCAACACCATCGACGAGGTCCTGCAGCCCGAGGGCGTCGCCGTGGTGGTCGAGGCGCAGCACCAGTGCATGACCACCCGTGGCGTCCACAAGACCGGCGTGACCATGGTGACCAGCCGCATGCTGGGCGCCTTCCGCACCGACCCGTCGACCCGCCGCGAGTTCCTGACGATGATCGGCAACCCGTCCTCGCGCGGGATGGAGTGAGGTCCAGAGGGCTTTACACCCTCAATGCCGCCTGCCAAGCTCCCGCCGCACTTTGTCAGTGAGCGGTGTGGAATTCGGGGTGTGAGGTATGGCGGCGAAGGTGACACCGGCGGTCAATGCGGCGAAGGCGGCTGGCGTCGCCTTCCGGCTGATGGAATACGAATACGATCCGTCGGCCGACGCCATTGGGCTTCACGCGGCGGAATCGCTCGGGCTCGATCCCGCCATCGTCTACAAGACCCTGATCGTCCAGCTTGAACCCAAGGCGCTGGCCTGCGCCGTCATCCCGGTCGCGGCCAAGCTGGATTTGAAGGCCATCGCCGCGGCAGCGAAGGCGAAGAAGGCCGACCTTGCCGACCCGGCGCTGGCGGAAAAAACCACGGGATTCCTGGTCGGCGGCATCAGCCCGCTGGGCCAGAAGAAGGCGCTGCCGACCTTCATCGACGCGAGCGCCGAAGCGCTGCCGGAAATGGTGGTGAATGGCGGCCGGCGCGGCCTGCAGATCGTGCTGGCCCCGGCCGATCTGGCCAAGGCGACGAAGGCGACGGTCTGCGCCATCGTCGCGCACTGAAACCGGAACGGTGGTGGTGACCCCGGCAGGACTCGAACCTGCTGCCTCAAGTTTAGGAAACTCGCGCTCTATCCTGATGAGCTACGGGGCCACTTGCGCGGCACCTTAACGGTTTCGCCGGCAAGGTGAAAGTGGCTTTTGGGGGAAGCGCCTCCTCACGGCGTCAGTCGGAATAGCGTTCCTCCAGCCACGGGTCGGCGTGGTTGTTGTAGCCGCGGACTTCCCAATAGCCTTTGTGGTCGCTTGCCAGCAGCTCGATCCGCTTCACCCACTTGGCGCTCTTCCAGAAATACAGCTTGGGCAGCACGATCCGCACCGGCCCGCCATGGTCGCGGCTGATCGGCTGGCCTTCCCAGGTCGTGGCGAGCAGCACGCCCTCGTCGTCGAAGTCCGACAGCGCGACGTTGGTGGTGTAGCCGTCGAAGGAATGGAAGACGACGAAGCGTGCCTCCGGCTTCGGCCGGGCCAGTTCCAGCAGGCGGCGGGCGCTGACGCCCTCCCACCGGTTGTCGTAGCGCGACCAGGTGGTGACGCAGTGAATGTCGGAGACGAAGCTGTCCTGCGGCTGGGCCTGGAAATCCTCCCAGGTCCAGGACAGCCGGTTCTCCACCAGCCCGTCGACGGCGAGCGTCCAGTTGGCGGTCGTCACCTTCGGCGTGATGCCGAGGTCGAGCACCGGCCAGTCGGTCACCAGACGCTGGCCGGGCGGCAGCCGGTCGCGCGCCGGGTCGGCGGCTTGTCCGGTCAGCGCGCGGCCGTCGCGTGCCCATTGCTCCTTGGTGGCGACCAGCTTGTCGCGGATGGCGCCGTCCTGCCCGATCCGTTGATCCGGTTCCAATCCGCTGCTTCCGTCCGATCCGGCGGGTGTGTCGTTCATGGCTCGTCCTTTTCTCCGATTCCGGCTTTTCCGGCAGGGGTCCCGCTTAAAAAAGGAACAGACAGTCGGGTTGGCAAGCGGAAGCGGGAGAACTAACTTCCCGAAGCCCGGCATATTGGAGCCACAGTTCCGCGCCAGGGTTCCGCTTTGCCGCTGTTTGCCACCGCTTTCCGAAGACCAGCCGAGTGATTTGCCGATGATCCGGTCCGCAACGCCTGCCGCACCCGCCCTTGCACGGGGCTGGCGTTTGTTTTTGTCCGGCGGCTTCGCCGTCCTGCTGCTCGCGGCTCTGCTCGCCGGAGCGGGGTTGGCGGGATCCGCCGCGCTGGCCGCGTCGCCGGCACCGGCCGCCGCCGCTCCGGCCGCTGCCCCGGCGGCCGGTGCCGCCGCCCCAGCCTCCACCGCCCCGGTGGTGGTCGACGAGGGGACCGTGCAGCAGCTGGAGGCGCTGGTCGGCACGCTGGAGAACCAGGATGCGCGCACACAGCTGGTCAGCCAGCTGCGCAACCTGATCGCCGCCCAGCGCGGCCTCGCCCAGGCCAAGGAAGCCGAGGGCGAGTCGGCGCTGCCGCAGACCCTCGGCGCCCGCGCGCTCTCCTTCCTGGCGGCGCGGATGGACGTGGTCAGCCGCCAGCTGGTGCAGGTCGCCAACGTCTTCTCCGACCTGCCGGGGGCACTGTCCTGGGTCCAGCGGCAGGCGCAGGACGACACCGCCCGCGACCGCTGGGTCCAGATCGGCATCCAGCTGGCGATGATCCTCGGCATCGGCGCGGTGGCGGCCCGCGGAATCGCCTGGCTGCTCAGCCGGCCGCGACGGGCGATGGCGGCCCGCCATGTCGGCTCCGCCCTGCTGCGCATTCCGATGCTGCTGGGCCGCGCCGTACTGGAGCTGGCGCCGATCCTGGGCTTCATCGTCGTCGCCTATACGATCCTGTCAGTGACCGAACCGGCGCCGCGCGTGCGGCTGGTGGCGCTGGCGGTGGTGAACGCCACCGTCATCACCCAGGCGATTCTGATCCTGGTGCGCATGCTGTTCGCGCCGGACGCGCCGAACCTGCGGCTGGTCCACACCAGCGAGGCCGGGGCGCGGCGTTGCTACATCTGGTCGCGCCGGCTGATCGCGGTCGCGGTCTACGGCTATTTCCTGGCGGAGGGCGCCTATGTGCTGGGCCTGCCGCTGGGCGCCTACGGCGCGCTGCTGAAGCTGCTGGGCGTGGTGATCGCCGGCATGCTGATCGCGCTGATCCTGCAGAACCGCGTCGGCGTCGCCGAGTGGATGCGCGGCAACCCGCTGTCGGGCGACGGCGACCCGCTGGCGACCGCCCGGCGCGAGGCGGAAGGGCAGGGGGCGGTCCTGCGCACCGCCCGCCGCCGCTTCGCCGAGATCTGGCACGTGCTGGCCATCCTCTATGTCGTGGTGACGCTGGGCGTGTGGGTGCTGAACGTCTATGGCGGCTTCGAGTATCTGGCCCGCGGCACCGCCGTGACCGTGCTGTCGGTGGTGGTGGCGCGGCTGCTGGTGACCGGGCTGAACCGGACGCTGCGTCGCGGCCTGACCATGAACCGCGAGCTGGCCGGCAACCTGCCACAGCTCCACACCCGCGCCTTCCACTATCTTCCCATCGTCCAGCGCATCGGCAAGGTCATCATCTGGCTGGTGGCGCTGGGGGCCGCGCTGAACGGCTGGGGCGTCGACACGCTGGGACTGGTCGAGTCGGCCGCCGGCCGCCGCATCGTCGGCAGCGCCATCTCCATCGGCCTGCTGCTGGCTGGCGCCATCATCGCCTGGGAGGTGGTGAGCGCGCTGATCGAGCATCTGCTGCGCGCCACCGACAAGAACGGCGCCCGCATCGAGCGCAGCGCCCGCATGCGCACGCTGCTGCCGCTTCTGCGCAACGCCTTCCTGATCCTGCTGGTGACGATGGTGTCGCTGATCACCCTGTCGGAACTGGGCGTCAACATCGCGCCGCTGCTGGCCGGTGCCGGTGTCGTCGGTCTGGCCATCGGTTTCGGCTCGCAGACACTGGTCAAGGACATCATCACCGGCTTGTTCATCCTGTTCGAGGACACGGTGTCGGTCGGTGACGTGGTGGATGTCGGCGGCGGCCATTCCGGTACGGTGGAGGCGATCTCCATCCGCTCCATCCGCCTGCGCGACGGGGCCGGCGCCGTCCATTCCGTGCCTTTCAGTGCCGTCACCACCGTGAAGAACATGAGCAAGGACTTCTCGGTCACCCTGTTCACCGTCACGGTGTCCAACCGCGAGGATCCCGACCGCATCATCGCCGTGCTGAAGGAGACCGGTGCCGAGGTGCAGGCGCAGCCGCAGTTCGCCGCCGACATCTTGAACCCGTTGGAGGTGCTGGGCGTCGACAAGCTGTCCGACACCGGCATCAACATCCTGGCCCAGTTCAAGACCCGCCCGACCCGTCAGTGGGGCGTCACCCGCGAGTTCAACCGCCTGCTGAAGAAGAAGTTCGACGAGCTGGACATCGCCATGCCGACCCAGTCGATGCAGCTGGTCGTCGGCCAGAACCCGCACGACCGTGCGCTGGCGGAGGCGCTCAGCCAGGGGTCCTGACCGCCAGGGCCCCAACCAAGGGCCAAGCTCCGACTGTACCGGAAAGGGAACCGCCCGGCATTGCCGGGCGTTCTCCTTTGTCCGTCCGATGAATCGGAGCGTGCTGCAAAATGCTCAGCGATGCCTTTTCCCGTTTCGCCCGCTGGATGGAGCGTCAGTCCGGTCGGCCGGGTGCGTTCGTCACCGCCTTCGCGGTCGTGCTGCTCTGGGGCCTGACCGGGCCGCTGTTCCACTTCTCCGACACATGGCAGCTGGTGATCAACACCGGCACCACCATCGTCACCTTCCTGATGGTGTTCATCATCCAGAACGCCCAGAACCGCGACACCCAGGCCATCCATCTGAAGCTGGACGAGCTGATCCGCGCCACCCACTCCGCCCGCAACGGCATGATCGACCTGGAGGAGATGCCTGAAACCGAGTTGGCCAAGGTGAAGCGCAGCTTCGAACACCTCGCCAAGACGGCCGAGTGCCTGGACCATCGCATCGACGAGAAGGTGGAACGCGCCGTCGAACGCGAGGTGGACGAGGAACTCGACGAACGCGGGGTGCCCGATCCATCGGATCGGCGATAAAAGGCATTCCGTCGGATCGGCGGTAGGAGGCTTTATCCGGCGGGCGCCGGCGGGCAGGGCGGACGGCGCCAAGCGCGCAGTGCATCGTCCAGCGCGCGGGCGAAGCTGGAGCGTTCGGCCGGCGACAGGAAGGACCCGACCCCCACCGACTGGCCATGCGAACTCAGCGTGACCTGCCCGGCCGGACCACGACGGTCGTGGTCGGCATGCTCGTCATGGGTGATCCGCAGCCAGTAGGGATGGAAGGACCAGCGGCGTTCCGGCGCCTTCCAGTGGACGCGCTGCACCGTCAGCGCGCTCTCCGTCAGCTGCACCCGCTCATACTGGCGGGCGGAGCGGTAGCTGACGCGGAAGGCCAGCCAAAGCGCCAGCACGTCCAGCCCGCAGAAGGGCACCACCGGCCAGGCGCCATGGGAGACGAAGATGCCGGCCACGATCAGGTTCATCATCACCACCACGCCCATCAGGACCCGGAAGCCGTTGCGGCCCAGGCTGCGGTGCGGATGGAGGATGGCGTCGAAGAACACGCGCACGGCACCGCTTCCGCCGCCGCTCTCCGCAGGGGCGGGGCCGTCGCCGGGCTGGCCATCAGGCTGGGGGCCGCTGATGTCGATGGGCATGGCCGCCATCCTAACCCAGCGGAGGCCGGCAAAAAACCGTGACGAAGACGGGGTTATGCCGCCTTCGACACCATCGGCACCGCGCCGCCGTTCAGCACCCAGGCCATGGCGCTGTCCATACCGATGAAATCGGCCGCCGGTCCGCCGTCAAACTCTCCGGCAAGGTCGCCGTCGGCCGGCGTCACCTTGGCCTGGACGAAAATCCGCGCCTGATCGTCGGTGCCCGCCGCGATCATCGCATCGGCCATCACCGAGGCCCAGTCCCAGTCGGTCATCACCACCGCGCAGCGCAGTTGGCCGCAGCGTCGCGCCAGCTTCATCAGGGCGACGACGATCTCCGGCCGGAACCCATCGGCCTCGAAGCGGTCGAATTCGACGAGGCTGCTCCATGGCGTGCCCCGGGCGCCCAGGTTGGCGCAGTGCACCTCCACCTGCCGGGCGACGGCGTCGCGCTGCTCCATCGACAGGGTGCCCTGCAACCGGACATGCAGGCCCCAGTCCTTTATTTCCACAAGATAAGACGCGCTCATTTCGAAATACCCTTATCCGATCCGAACGCCACAACCCGGAAGATCCGTGGTTCGATTGACGGCGTTCAAACGGTGCCTTGGCAGTTAGCAAATCATACGCCACCGCCGAAGGAGCCGGAAAGCGGGATTCCTGCGACCAAATCTGTTCGATTGACGTCAATTACTCCAATTTTTGTCGCAAATTGCGACGCAACGCTGCAGTTTGAACACCAACTCAAGACTGGGGCTCAAGACTGGCCGCCATCCGATCGTGACGGCACGCCCCGCCTCTGGCGCAAGCCCGGCCGTTGCGGCTATGGTGGCGGCCATGAAGCCCGCCGCCATCCAGGAATTCTTCCGCCGCCTGTCCGCCGCCAACCCGGAACCCCGGAGCGAGCTGGAATACGTCAATCCTTACACGCTGCTGGTCGCCGTGGTGCTGTCCGCCCAGGCCACCGACGTCGGCGTGAACAGGGCGACCGGTCCGCTGTTCAAGGTCGTCACCACGCCCCAGCAGATGGTGGCGCTTGGTGAGGAAGGGCTGCGCCAGTACATCAAGACCATCGGCCTGTTCAACACCAAGGCCAAGAACGTCATCCGCCTGTCGGAACTGCTGATCGAGCGCCATGGCGGCGAGGTGCCGCGCGACCGCGAGGCGCTGGAACAGCTTCCCGGCGTGGGCCGCAAGACGGCGAACGTCGTCCTGAACGTCGCCTTCGGGGAGGAGACCATCGCGGTCGACACCCACATCTTCCGCGTCGGCAACCGCACAGGGCTGGCTCCCGGCAAGACGCCGGACGCGGTGGAGGCGAAGCTGGTGAAGGCGGTGCCGAAGCTCTACCGCCGCCATGCCCACCATTGGCTGATTCTGCACGGCCGCTATGTCTGCAAGGCGCGCAAGCCCGACTGCCCGATCTGCCCGGTCGCCGACCTCTGCGGCTTCAAGGACAAGATCATCGCCTGATCCGCAACCCGGAAGGCGAACTGTCCGAAACGCAAAACGCCCGGCATGGCGGGAGCCAGCCGGGCGTTGCTTTGCGTACCTCGCGCTTCGGAAAGCGGTTCAGACGGCCTCGGCCGCCGGAACCTGCCCGACGGGAGCCTGGGCCGGCGCCTGAACGGCGGCCGGCGCCGGAGCGGCGGCGGGCTTGGCGCTGTACAGCTGGATGTCGCCGATCAGCTGGCCGCCGGCATCGACCGCCAGCTCGCCGAAGCGGATCGAGCCGGTGATCCTGCCGGTGGAGCGGACGGTCAGACGGCCGCGGACGGAGATGTCACCCTCGAAGCGGCCGGCGATGTCGGCCTCCTCGATCTCGACGGAGCCCTTGAACAGGCCGCTCTCGGCGATCTCGACCGAACGGCCTTCGCGCAGCTTGGCCTCGACCGTACCCTCGACCACCAGCACGTCGCAGGAGCCGATCTCGCCGGTCAGGGAGATGTCGCGGCCGACGGTCAGGCGGCGCTGCTCCGGCATGGCGGGAGCCATCGGGGCCTGGGCGGCCGGAGCCTGGACGGGCGCCTGGGCTGCGTGAGCCGCCGCCGGGGTGGCGACGGGGATCGACGGCTGGCGCGGGGCGGAGCCCGGCATGTCGACGACCCGGCGCGGCACGTCGGGCTTGAAGCCGGCACCTGGCATGGACGGCGCGGAGGGGGGCTTGGGGATGCTGTTCATGTCGGGTCCCTTCGAGGCGGAAGGCATGTCGGGATAGGCCGGAGAGGCGCTCTGCGGATCGGTCAGGGCATGGGCCATGCTGGGTGCGGCGTCTCCGGCCGCCACGGCGGATACCGGGGCGGATGCCGGATGGTGTCCTGGAGCCTGTGCCGGATTGTTGAGGGAGGCGAGCGGCGACGAGACGGCGCCGGGCTCGCCCGGGGTGTACGGACGGACACCCGGCTGCGGCGGGACGGGACTGTCGGCCTTGGGAGCGGCGGGCGGTGTCTTTCGTCCGAACAGCATGAGCGGTTCCCCCAATCTGGACATGCGGGTGGCGGGATGGCCTGGAAGTCGAAAGGCCCGGTGCCGGAAGCGTGCCGCCGGGAAGGCGGGCGCCACAGTCGGTGTCCGGGCAGGCGACGGCGTGCGGCCGTGCCGCCTAGCGGCGTATCACGGTCGTCCGGCCCGCCGCAAGGGGAGCCGACATGGACTGTAGGACATGAACCATGAAGGCGCTGGCGACGACCGGGACCAGCAAATTGACGAAGGGGATTGTCGAAAGGAAGGCAATGACGGTCCCGGCCAAAAAAGGTTTCAGCGGCCGTGCCCGCCGCATCGCCCGCGCCGTGGCACGGTCCATCCGGCGGTGCGCCACCATCTCGAAATATTCCTGCCCCAGCAGATAGCCGTTGACGGTGTAGAAGACGATCAGGTTCAGGCCGGGCGCGAAGATGTAGACCGGCAGCGCCAGCAGGTTGATCGCCAGCACCAGCAGCAGGAACCGCAACGCCGTTGCCAGTTCCTCCAGCCAGCCGGCATGGCGGGGGGCAGGCAGGGCGGGGTAATGCCGCGCCTCCACCCGCTCCACCACCTCGTCCAGGAAGAAGCTCGACACCGTGCCGACGGTGGCCGGGAACAGCAGCCACGCCAGCACAAGCACCCCCAGCCCGCCCAGCACGTCGATGGTGGCATCGACCCAGCCATAGCCGGTCAGCGGCGTCACCGACAGCGCCCACCATGCGCCGCCGGCCAGCAGGGCATAGGCGATCACCGAAACGAGCACCCCGGTCCACACCACCCGGCGCACGCGCGGGTCGGACAGCTGGGCGAAGGCAAGCACGAGGGCGCGGATCATCGGCGGTCCGTAAGGCGGTGGGGCTTAACGGCGGTGCGGGGCGGCAGTGCATGGCTGCTGCTGCCGCCCGCATATCTACGGTGGCCGGCTGTCGGGTTCCAGTCCCCCGTGTCGCTCTCCCGTTACGGTGCGGGGCCGAACACCAGTGCGGCGTTGGTTCCGCCGAAGCCGAAGCTGTTCGACAGGACATGGCGGATGCGCCGTTCCTTCGGCCGTAGCGGCACGAGGTCCAGGTCGCAGCCCTCCGACGGCGCTTCCAGGTTCAGGGTGGGTGGGGCCACCTGATCGCGCAGGGCCAGAATGGCGAAGATCGCCTCCACGGCGCCCGCCGCTCCCAGCAGATGGCCGGTCGCCGATTTGGTCGAGGACATGGAAAGGCTTGTCGCCGCCGGGCCGAACAGGCGCTTGACCGCCGCGATCTCCACCGGGTCGCCGGCCGGGGTGGAGGTGGCATGGGCGTTGACATAGTCGACGGCGTCGGGCGCCAGCCCCGCCCGCTTCAGCGCGGCGCGCATGGCGCGGAAGGCGCCGTTGCCGTCCTCCGCCGGGGAGGTGATGTGGTAGGCATCACCCGACAGACCATAGCCGGTGACCTCGGCATAAATCGTGGCCCCGCGCCGCTTCGCATGCTCCAGCTCTTCCAGCACCAGCACGCCGGCCCCCTCACCCATGACGAAGCCGTCGCGCTCGCGGTCCCAGGGGCGGGACGCGCGGGCCGGGTCGTCGTTGAAGCCGGTCGACATCGCGCGGGCGGCGCAGAAGCCCGCAATCCCGAGGCGGCAGATCGCCGCCTCGCTGCCGCCGGCCAGCATGACGTCGGCATCGTCCAACGCGATCAGCCGGGCCGCGTCGCCGATTGCGTGCGCCCCCGTAGCACAGGCGGTCACGGCGGCATGATTCGGTCCGCGGAAGCCGTAGCGGATCGACACGTGGCCCGATGCAAGGTTGATGAGGGTCGACGGCACGAAAAAAGGTGAGATGCGGCGGGGCCCCTTCCCGTGCAGGGTCAGCGCCGCCTCCGCCAAGCCCGGCAGACCGCCGATGCCGGAGCCGATCATCACGCCGGTGCGCTCCTGCGCCTCCGCGTCCGCCGGGCGCCAGCCGGCGTCGGCCACCGCCTCGTCCGCGGCGGCGAGCGCCAGCAGGATGAAGCGGTCCATCTTGCGCTGGTCCTTGGGCGGTACCACCGCATCCGCGTCAAAGGCGGCGTCGCCGCTGTCCGGCACCTGGCCGGCGATGCGGCAGGGCAGGTCGGCGGCATCGACCCCGCTCACCGCCCGGATGCCGCTTCGGCCGTCCAGCACGGCGCGCCAGCTCGGCGCCACGCCGGCCCCGAGCGGAGTGACGGCGCCAAGGCCGGTGACCACGACTCGTCTCATTCGGTTTCGTCCTTTTCAGGGATCGTCAATTCCGGACGCAGCCGGTCCGGCCGGATCGGTTCGCCGCTGTTGCGGTCGACCAGCACCGGTTCGACCGAAAGGCCGGTCTCGCGGTCGACCAGCCGGAACGCTCCGTCCGGCAGCAGCCAGCGTCCGCCCCAGTCGGCCATGGCGATCAGCACCGGCAGGAAATCCCGTCCCTTGTCGGTCAGGTGATAGCCGTGGCGCAGCGGGCGTTCCTGATAAGGTCGCTTTTCCAGCAGCCCGGCCTCCACCAGTGCCTGCAGGCGGCGGGTCAGCATGTTGGTGGCGAGCCCGATGCTGCGCTGGAACTCGTCGAAGCGGGTCAGGCCGAGCATCGCGTCGCGCAGGATCAGCAGGGACCACCATTCCCCGACCTCATCGAGGCCGCGGGCGATGGGGCAGGGGAAGTCGGTCAGCCGGGTGCGTCGCATGGCGGCGACTGTCGCATGGTAACTTTCATCATGCAAGTAACCGATATCGGCGGCCCGGCCGGGGAACATCGGACGTGCTTCCAGGGGCCGCACTTGTGATGCGGGTGGCGGCGGCTATACTCGCGCCGCAATTTCGCCCTTACCGCAAGATCCCTCAGGAGAACCCATGGCCACGTCTGCCTACGACGTCACCGGCATCGGCAACGCCATTGTGGACGTGATCGCCCACGCCGACGACGCCTTCCTCGCCGCCAACACCATCGAGAAGGGGGCGATGACGCTGATCGACGCCGCCCGGGCGGAGGAGCTGTACGGCAGGATGGGACCTGGCGTCGAAGTCTCCGGCGGCTCGGCCGGCAACACCATGGCGGGCATCGCCATGCTCGGCGGGCGCGGCGCCTATATCGGCAAGGTCGCCAAGGACCAGCTGGGCGACGTGTTCCGCCACGACATCCGCGCCGCCGGCGTCTCCTTCGACAGCGCGCCGCTGTTGGGCGGAGCGCCGACCGCGCGCTGCCTGATCCTGGTCACGCCGGACGCCCAGCGCTCCATGAACACCTATCTCGGCGCCTGCGTCGAACTGGGGCCGGAGGACATCGACGAGGCGCTGATCGCCGGGTCGCAGGTGACCTACCTGGAAGGCTATCTGTGGGATCCGCCCCGCGCCAAGGAGGCCTTCCGCAAGGCGGCGGAGATCGCGCACGCCGCCGGCCGCAAGGTGTCGCTGTCGCTGTCCGACAGCTTCTGCGTCCATCGCCACCATGCCGAGTTCGTCGATCTGGTGGAGCGCCACGTCGACATCCTGTTCGCCAACGAGCACGAGATCGGCGCCCTCTACGGCACCGACAGGTTCGAGGACTCGCTGGCGGCGGTGAAGCGTCTGGGCAAGACCGCGGCGCTGACCCGCAGCGAGAAGGGCGCCGTCATCGTCTCCGGCGGCGAAGTGGTCGAGGTGGCGGCCGAGCCGGTGGAGCGGGTGGTCGACACCACCGGCGCCGGCGACCTCTATGCCGCCGGTTTCCTGTTCGGCCATACCCGCGGCCTGTCCCCGGCGGTCTGCGGCCGTCTGGGCGCCGTCGCCGCGGCGGAGATCATCAGCCATGTCGGCGCCCGGCCGGAAGTGAACCTGCGCGAGCTGGTCGCCGCCAAGGGCCTGCTGGCGTAAGCCGTCCCTGGAGCGCGATTTGCGCGTCAAATCGCGAAGACGTTGCCGGCCGCGTTGCATTCTGCAACTGCGGCCGGTTCCGTTTGGGGGTCAATTCAACTGGTCATCGATCACGGGACGTTCCGGCACCGTGGTCCTGGCGCACAGCAGCGCCATCGCCGTCCCGCTGTCGGGGGCGGCCACCGCCCAGCGCTCCGGCCGGTCCGGTCGCGGGACGGTCAGCAGCCACAGCCGGTCCTTCTCTCCGAAGCGTCCGTTGAAAAGCGTGTATTCGCGCGGCCCCTGCCGGCGCAGGTCGTTCAGCCGGGTCTGCAGTTCCACCGCTTGGCCGTTGCGTACGGCGATGGCCTCTTCAGCCTGCCGCAGTTCCGTCTCCTGGTGGCGCATGTCGCGGCGCAGCGACTCGGTGGTTTGGGTCAGCTCCGTCCGTCCCTGATGCAGCTGCGAGCGGCGGCGCTGGACGGCGGCGATCCGGTTGCCGATCCGCAGAATGGATACGGTGATCCAGCTGAGGCAGGCCATCAGGATCACCATTTCCAGCACGAGCAGCAGCGGCGTCTGCGCGCTCATTGTCCCTCCGCTCCTTCGGCACGCTCCTTGCGTGCTTGCGCCGGCGCTGCAGCAACGGGCGTGCCAAGGGCGGATGCCCGGGCATCGGGACGATGGGCCAAGCGATGGGCCCAGGAATGGGCCAGGCGATGGGGTGGTGATGGAGGCGGTGCGGACGATCCTCGACTCGGCGGTTCCGCTGGTGGCGGCTCTGGCGGTGCTGTGCCACCTGTGCTGGGTCGGCATCCGGCGCAGCTGGGACCGGGTTGCCGGGCTGGACCGACTGCGCCAGTCGGTGGTGCCCCTGAAGGAACGCCAGCGCGCGGAGACCGAGGCGCTGGCCGACCTGACCTGCCGGCTGGAGGAGGCCAAGGGCCGGCTGTCGGCCGCCGAACAGCGGGTCGCCCATCTTCAGCGCCAGATCGATGCGGTGGACAAGGAACCGCCGGTCTTCCTGCACATCCTCGGCCTGCCTGCAGGCAATCGCCGCGCCTTCCGGGCGGAGGTGCAGTACGACACCGCCGTCGCCACCGCCGCCCGCGCCGCAGGAAAGCCGGTGAACCCGGTCTGGCGTTACGACAACCGGGTGCTGGTCCATGCGCTGGACCTGCAGTCCGCCCGGCGCGAGGCGGAGCACGTCTTTCCGCACAAGGCCGGCTTCAAGGTCTTCTTCCACGCGCCGGTGCCCTGATACCTCCCTCTTGCGCCGGGATTCCAGCCCCAAAGGCCGGCTCTGCGGTCTTCCGCCACAGCGTCGGCTCGGGTAAGCTGCCGGTCCCGCCGCCCATCCTGAACATCCCGACAGATTGCCGATTCATGCAAGTCTACCTGCCGATTGCCGAGATGTCGGTCAACGCGCTGCTGGTGCTCGGCATGGGCTGGCTCGTGGGGTTCCTGTCGGGGATGTTCGGCGTCGGCGGCGGCTTCCTGATGACGCCGCTGCTGATCTTCATCGGCGTTCCCCCCGCCATCGCCGTCGGCACCCAGGCCAACCAGCTGGTCGCCGCCAGCGTGTCGGGCGTGCTGGCCCATTGGCGGCGCGGCAACGTCGACGTCAAGCTGGGGGTGGTGATGCTGGCCGGCGGCGTGGTCGGCACCGCGGTTGGGGTGTGGATCTTCGGCATCCTTCAGCGGCTGGGCCAGATCGACATCGCCATCACCCTGTCCTACGTCTTCTTCCTGGGCACCATCGGCGGGATGATGCTGGTGGAGAGCAGCCGCGCCATCCTGCGCCGCCGCGCGCCGACGGCGAAACGCGGCAAGCTGCACCGCCACATCTGGCTGCACGGCCTGCCCTTCAAGATGCGGTTCCAGCGGTCGAAGCTGTACATCTCGGCCCTGCTGCCGGCGGGGATCGGGGCGGTCGGCGGCATGCTGGTGGCGATCATGGGGATCGGCGGCGGCTTCCTGCTGGTGCCGGCGATGATCTATCTGCTGAACATGCCGGCCGGGCTGGTCGCCGGGACCTCGCTGTTCCAGATCATCTTCACCACCGCGGCGGCGACCCTGCTGCAGGCCGCCACCAACCAGACGGTGGACGCCATGCTGGCGCTACTGCTGCTGATCGGCGGCGTGATCGGCGCCCAGTTCGGAACGAAGGCGGGCAGCCGCCTGCGCGGCGAAACCGCCCGGCTGGCGCTGGCGACCATCGTTGTCGCGGTGGCGCTGAAGCTGGCCTGGGATCTGTTCTCCCGCCCCGACGATTTGTTCACCCTGACCACGGGGTTGAGATGATGGCGGGGCGGACGAAACGCAGGCTGATCCAGGCCGCCGCGGCGCTGGCCGGTCTTCTGCTGGGCGGCACGGTCGCGGCGACGGTGTGGGCGCAGCAGCTGGTCGCCGACCTGTCCAGCCACCTGATCGCCATCACCACCGGCTTCACCGGCACGGAGGTCGTGCTGTTCGGCACCACCGACGGGGCGGGTGACGTCGCCATCGTCGTCACCGGTCCGCGCGGCCCCGCCACCGTCCGCCGCAAGCAGCGGGTGGCCGGCATGTGGATGAACACCGACAGCGTGCGCTTCGAGCAGGTGCCGAGCTTCTACACGGTGGCGGTCAGCCGCCCGCTCGACCAGCTGGTCGGTCGCCCGGTTCTGGAGCGCCAACAGCTGGGATTGCCGCAGCTGCAATTGCCGGCCGACGCCAGCCTGCCGCCGGAAGAGCTTGCCGCCTACCGCAGCGCGCTGATCCGCAACAAGCAGCGCCAGGGGCTCTACGCCATTTCCATGGGGCAGGTCGCCTTTTTGGGCGAACGGCTGTTCCGCACCAACATCTATTTTCCAGCCAACGTCCCGACCGGGCTGTACAATGTCGAAGCCTTGCTGATTCGCGACGGCGACGTGGTCAGTGCCCAGACCACGCCGCTGGTGGTGTCCAAGATCGGGTTCAGCGCCGAAGTGTCGGACTTCGCCCGCAACCGCCCGGTCATCTACGGGGTGGCCGCCGTCATCGGCGCCATCGCGGCCGGCTGGGCGGCCGGCGCCGCATTCCGCCGGATCTAAGCCGAGAGGGTGATCGAGATGAGCGACGCGACCCAGTCCACGACGCCGGAAACGCCCGCCCAGCCACCGGCTCCCAAGCCGGTGCGCATCTTCCTTGTGGTGGTCGACGACAGCCCGGAGCTGAAGGTGGCGCTCCGCTATGCCTGCCTGCGCGCCCGCAAGTCGGGCGGCAAGGTGGCGCTGCTGACCGTCCTGGAAAAAGGCGAGATGCAGCACTGGCTGGCGGTGGAGAACCTGATCCGCGAGGAGCAGCGCGCCGAGGCGGAGCAGATGCTCCAGAAGCTGGCGCGCGAGGTCAACCAGCTGACCGGCACCCTGCCGGCGCTCTATGTCCGCGAAGGCAACCGCACCGAGGAGGTGCTGGCCCTGATCGGGGAGGAGCCGAGCATTTCCATCCTGGTGCTGGCCGCCGGCACCGATCCCGAAGGCCCCGGTCCGCTGATCTCCTACTACACCGGGCGCGGGCTGGGGCGGCTGCGCATCCCGCTGACCATCGTGCCCGGCGGGCTCAGCAACGAGGCGCTGGACGCGATCACGTAAGTGGGGGCACGTAAGTGGGGGCACGTAAGTAAGGATAGGGGCCACGGTCAGAGCGCGCATGCCGGATGCCGAATACCCACACAACCGGGGTCCTTGATCCGCCCGGCGTTTCGGCCCAAATTTCCCCCAATCGTTCCGCGTCCCGATCCCGGGCGCGCCGGCGGTTCCATTCCGCCGCCGATGGAGGACCAGACCATGTTCATTCAGACCGAGCAGACGCCCAACCCGGCGACTCTCAAGTTCCTGCCGGGGCGTGACGTGCTCGGACGCGGCACCGCCGACTTCACCAGCCGCGAGGACGCCGTCCGTTCGCCGCTCGCCCAGCGCCTGTTCGAGATCGACGGCGTCGTCGGCGTCTTCCTGGGCGCCGACTTCATCACCATCACCAAGACCGACGCGCGCGACTGGTTCCTGCTGAAGCCGTCGATCCTCGGCGTCATCATGGAGCATTTCACCGCCGACCGCCCGGTCCTGCTGGAAGACGGCGGCGACGGCCATGCCGCGGCGGCCAACGCTGACGACGAGGAGATCGTCGAGCAGATCAAGGAGCTGCTGGACACCCGCGTCCGCCCGTCGGTCGCCCAGGACGGCGGCGACATCACCTTCCAGGGTTTCGAGCGCGGCGTCGTCTATCTGGCGATGAAGGGAGCCTGCTCCGGCTGCCCCAGCTCGACCGCCACGCTGAAGCACGGCATCGAGAACATGCTGCGCCACTACATCCCCGAAGTGGTCGAAGTGCGCGCGGTCCAGTAATCCGCTCTCCGGTTATGCCGGTCCGCCCTTGATGCGGCGGGCCGGCATTCCCATGCTGGCACCATGATCATCTCCGCCAGCTACAAGACCGACATTCCCGCCTTCTACGGGCGCTGGTTCCTGAACCGCCTGGACGCCGGTTATTGCCGGATGGTCAATCCCTATGGCGGCCAGACCTACCGCATCGACCTGACCCGGCCCGCGGTCGACGGCTTCATCTTCTGGACCAAGAATCTCGGACCCTTCCTCGGCGCGCTCGACAGCGTGGCGGAGCGGGGCTTTCCCTTCATCGTGCAGTACAGCATCACCGGCCTGCCCACCGCGCTGGAACGCTCGGTCCCCGATTGGGAGACGGCGGTCGGCCATATGACGCGGGTGCGCGAGCGCTGGGGACCGCGGGCTGCGATCTGGCGCTACGATCCCATCGCGCTGACCGAGGCCACGCCGCCGGACTGGCACCGCGAGACCTTCGCCCGGATCTCGCGTGCGCTGCGCGGGGTGACCGACGAGGTGGTGGTGTCCTTCCTCCAGCCCTACCGCAAGACCGCCCGCAATCTCGCCGCCGCCGGCATCGGCTGGCGTGATCCGGAAGCGGAGGAGAAACGTGCGCTGCTGGCGGACTTGGCCGGCATCGCGGCGGGGGAGGGGATGGCGCTGACGCTCTGCACCCAGCCGGAACTGGTCGGTACGCCCGGCACGGCGGCCGCCCGCTGCGTCGATGCGCTGCGGCTGTCGGACGTCGCGGGAAATGCGGTGGCGGCAAGGGAAAAGGGAAACCGGCCCGGCTGCCTGTGCGCGGAGAGCCGCGACATCGGCGACTACGACAGCTGTCCGCACGGATGCGTCTACTGTTATGCGGTTGCCGACCGCGGGACGGCGCAGCGGCGGTTCGCTACGCATGACCCGGAGGGGGAGTTTCTGGTGGCGCGGCGGTCGGCCACCGCCTGAGAGTGACGGCCCCGCCCGTTCAGGCGGGGCCGCTTCCCTCACGCTACTGAACGCAGGAGATGGTCGCCGGCCAGATCGGCGATGCTGACGATGGGCAGATCGTGCTCCACGGCGAAGGCAACCAGCTCCGGCAGGCGGGCCATTGTGCCGTCGGGGTTCATCACCTCGCACAGGACACCGGCGGGCTTGCGGCCGGCCCGGAACATCAGGTCGATGGTGGCCTCGGTATGGCCGCGGCGGGCGGCGAGGCCGCCGGGATTGGCGCGGATCGGGAAGACATGGCCCGGCCGCGCCAGGTCCTCCGGCCGGCAATCTTCAGCTATGGCCGTTCGGATGGTGGTGACGCGGTCGGCGGCCGACACCCCGGTGGTGACGCCGGTTCGGGCCTCGATCGACACCGTGAAGGCAGTGCCGAAGCGAGCGCTGTTGGCCGACACCATCGGCGGAAGATCGAGCCTTTCCAGTCGTTCTTCCGGCAGGATCAGGCAGACGATTCCGCTGCAGGTCCGGATCAGGAAGGCCATCTGGTCGATGGTGATGGCATCGGCCGGGTAGATGATGTCGCCTTCGTTCTCGCGGTCGTCATCGTCGACGACGATGACTCCGCCGCCCTTGCGGATGCGCTCGACTGCGAGGGCGATCCGCTCTTCCGGCGTACCGAAACGGGAAAGAAGGCCATCATGGGTCTGGGGCTGATTCATGGTTCTCACTCCAAAGATTGGGCGAGCCTGAATCAGGGCGCAAAAGAGATCCTCCGGCATCGGGAAGCAATGCATCCACGGTGTCGGCGCAAGCCATCGCCGGCACCCCGGCCCAGGCTTTACGCCCGGCATGGGTGGCTGCGTAGCCAGCTCATTCTCTTCCATCCGGACTGTAACCGTCGGCCCCGGCCTTGCACCGGGTCTGCTGTCCCCGTGGCGGGTGCCACGGGCGCTCGCGGGCTCCCCTTCAATTGAAGGGATACCGCCGGTCGGGAGTTTCACCCTGCCCTGAGAACAAGCATATGTCGCCGCCCGTTTGCGGACGGCGGCCTCAGCTTCGTGGGCGGAGTGGTGTCTGTCAAGGGTGCGGGTGACGGGTGCGCACAGGCTTTACGGACAAACCTTCCGCACCGTCTCAACCAGCTTTTCCGGGTTGAACGGCTTCACCAGCCAGCCGGTGGCGCCGGCTTCGCGGCCGGCGGACTTCTTGGCGGGGTCGGCTTCGGTGGTCAGCAGCAGGACCGGGGTGGCACGGTTGAGGGCCGAGGCGCGGATGGCGCGGGTCAGCGCCAGCCCGTCCAGGCCCGGCATGTTCAGGTCGGTGATGATGCAGTCGAACTTGCGCTGGTTGACGAGCGCGAGGCCGGCATTGCCGTCCGACGCCTCCGCCACCTCATAGCCGGCGCCTTTCAGCGTGAAACCGACCATGTCGCGGATGGTCTTGGAATCGTCGACGGTCAGAACGCTTTTGGGCATGAACGCGGCTCCGCTTATACGGCCGAAAGAATTAAGGGGAAAGCCCTAGGCAATTTCCCGTCCACCGTCAACCGCTGGCATCCCCTATCCCGGCAACAAAAAGCCCCCGGCCCGGCGGCTGAACCGCTGAACCGGAGGCTTTGCCGAGGCTATATTGTTACGCCTTCGTATCGACGTGCTGGCCGCCGGCGTCACCGCCCTTGGCGACGCCGACCATCGCTTCGCGCAGCAGGCGGCCGTGGATGGTGTAGCCGGGCTGAAGGACCTGGACGACGGTGCCGGCGGCCTTGCCGGTGTTCTCGATCTCGAACATCACCTGATGGAAGTTCGGGTCGAACGGCTCGCCGGCCGGGTCCAGCTTCTTGATGCCGGCGCGGTCGAAGGCGGCGAACAGCTGGCGTTCGGTCGCCTCGACGCCGACGGCGAGGCCCTTCAGCATCTCGTCCTGCTCGCGGCCCTCGGCCGGGACGGCGTCCAGCGCGCGGCGCAGGTTGTCAGCGACCGACACCAGTTCCTTGGCGAAGCTGGACACGGCGAACTTGCTGGCGTCCTCGCGGTCGCGCTGGGCACGGCGGCGGGTGTTCTCCGTCTCCGCCATGGCGCGCAGAAGCTGGTCCTTCAGGCTGGCGACCTCGGCTTCCAGCTTGGCGACGCGGTCCTCGGGCGAGCCGGTTTCCGCAGCGTTGGCGGCGGCGGTCTCGGCGGTGGCCTCGGTCGGCTCCACCGTGGCGTCGGAGGGCTTGTTCTGCTCTTCGCTCATGGTTTTCTCAATTCTTGCTTCGTCAAAAGGCGGAGTGAGTGAGGGAGGCGGCGCTCAGCCAATCAGCCGGCTGACCACCTTGGCGGTGTAATCCACCAGCGGAATGATGCGGGCGTAATTGATGCGGGTCGGGCCGATGACGCCGATGGCGCCGATCACCTGTTCCCGGCTGTTCTGGAAGGGGGAGATGATCATCGAACAGCCGGAATGGCTGAACAGCACATTCTCCGCGCCGATGAAGATCTGCACGCCGTCGCCGCGCCCGGTGGCGTCCAGCATGCGCAGCATCGTCTCCTTGGTCTCCAGCGCCTCGAACAGGCCGCGCACCCGCTCCAGGTCGGAGAGCGCGGTGACGTCCTCCAGCAGGCGGGACTGGCCGCGGACGATCAGCTGGCCGGCGTTCGACCCGCCGCTGCCGGCCCAGGTGGCCAGACCGGCGGCGACCACCTTGCGCGACAGCTCGTCCAGCTGGGTCTTCTGCTGCTCGATCTCCTGCAGGACCTCCTGCCGCGCCTCGTCCAGCGTGCGGCCGGCGAGCTTGGCGCTGAGGAAGTTCGACACCGTCTGCAGGGTGGAGGTCGGCACCCCCATCGGCACCTCGATCACCCGGTTCTCGACCAGACCGTCCTCGTTCACCAGGACGACCAGGGCGCGGCCGGGGCCGAGCGACACGAACTCGATATGCTTCAGCGGCCGGTCGGTCTTCGGCGCCACCACCAGCCCGGCGCAGTGCGACAGGCCGGACAGCATGGTCGACGCCTCGCCCAGCACGTCGGCGAAGGCACGGCCGGAGGCGGAGCATTTCGCTTCGATCGAGGCGCGCTCGTCCTCGGTCAGCGACCCGATCTCCAGCAGGCCGTCGACGAACATGCGCAGGCCGGCGTCGGTCGGGATGCGGCCGGCCGAAGTGTGCGGGGCGTAGAGCAGCCCCTGCTCCTCCAGGTCGGCCATCACGTTGCGGATGGTCGCGGGCGACAAGGCCATGCCAAGCCGCCTGGAGATCGTGCGCGAGCCGACCGGTTCGCCGGACGCGACATAGGCGTCGACGATCAGCCGGAAAATCTCGCGCGATCGCTGGTTCAGCTCGTTGATCATGGGCTAGGGCGGTCGGGCTCTGTTCGGGCTGGTCGGCTACGGAACGGGAGTTCCGTCAACCGGTCCGAATTTAGGCAGGTCCGACCGCCGAATCAACGTGCGGGGCGAAGAAGCCCCGCCACCATGCGACCGCGTGACGCCCCTTACTGCTCCGCCAGGAAGCTGCGGTACTGCGTGGCGATGGCGGCGACCGCCGCCTCGTACAGCTGCCGGCCATGCTCCGGACGGGCGAGACCGGGGGCGGAGCCGATGCGGCCGTCGGGATAGCGGCGGCGGAAGTCGCGGGCGTCGTGGAAGCCGCCGGCCGGCGCCTGTTCCGGCTCCAGCGCCGCGGTCTTGATCGAGTCGGGATAGGCGTACTGGGTCAGCGACACCTCGCTGGGGGTGGCGTGCGAGCCCTCCTTGCCCTGGTACAGCTCACGCGACAGGCGGGCGACCTCGCCATTCTCCCACCAGCTCACCAGGGCGCAACGCAGGTCCGGCGCGTCGCGGCCGCGCAGCGCCCGGTTCTCCGCATGGATCTCGTAGAAGGCGGCGCGAACGGTGGCGATGTTGCCGCCATGGCCGTTGACGAAGAAGAAGCGCTCGAACCCGTGTTCGGCCAGCGAGCCGACATAGTCGCGCAGCAGGGCGATCAGCGTCGACGGCTTCAGCGTCATCGAGCCGGGGAATTCCATATGGTGCACGGCCATGCCGACCGGGATGGTCGGGCCGACCAGCGCACCGGTGGCGTCGCCGACGCCCTTGGCGATGACCTCGGCACAGATGGCGTCGGTGCCAACCAGCCCGTTCGGCCCATGCTGCTCGGTCGAGCCGATCGGCATGATGATGCCCTTGGAGGTCTTGAGGTAGGTTTCGACCTCGGCCCAGGTGCTCAGGTGAAGCTGCACGGTGGCGGATCCTTTTCGACGATGCGTGCCGGGAATGCGGCCGGGAATGCGTTGGCCCTCATGTTAGGCGGCCAAACGGCCGCGACAACCGCTCCCTGCGCCGGGCGGGCATGACGGGGCCGTGACGATGACCGCTCTCATCCCGCGCTGGCGCATTGCTCCGGCGATGACTACAATCGCGTGCAATTTGCCCGCTCGGGCGTCTGTTTCGGGGTGCGGTTGTGGTTGCGCGCGTCAACACGGTGGCGTTCCAGGGCATCGAGGTGCTGGGGATCGACGTCCAGGTCCAGATGTCCGGCGGAATCGTCGCCTTCACCGTCGTCGGCCTGCCCGACAAGGCGGTGGGCGAAAGCCGGGAGCGGGTGCGTGCCGCGCTGCATGCGCTGGGGCTGGCGCTTCCGGCCAAGCGCATCACCGTCAACCTTGCCCCCGCCGACGTGCTGAAGGAGGGCAGCCATTTCGACCTGCCGATCGCGCTCGGCCTGCTGACGGTGATGGGGGTTCTGCCGGATGCGGAGATCGCCCGCTATGTGGCGCTGGGCGAACTGGCGCTGGACGGCGCGCTGACCCCGGTGGCCGGCGTGCTGCCCGCCGCCATCGACGCGTTGGCCAACGACCGCGGCCTGATCTGCCCGGCGGTCTGCGGCGGCGAGGCGGCCTGGGCCGGTCCCGATCTGGACGTGCTGGCGCCGGCCAACCTGCTGGCCCTCATCAACCATTTCAAGGGCACCCAGGTGCTGACCCCGCCCAAGCCGCGGCTGCAGGAACAGGACGCGCCGCCGCCCGACCTGCGCGACGTGAAGGGCAACGAGACCGCCAAGCGCGCGCTGGAGGTTGCCGCCGCCGGATCGCACAACCTGCTGATGATCGGGCCGCCCGGTTCCGGCAAGTCGATGCTCGCCGCCCGCCTGCCCGGCCTGCTGCCGCCGCTCGACCCGGCGGAGGCGCTGGAGGTGTCGATGATTCACAGCGTCGGCGGGCTGCTGGAGGGCGGGCGTCTGCTGCGCCAGCGCCCCTACCGCGCGCCGCACCAGTCCGCCAGCCTGCCGGCGCTGGTCGGCGGCGGCACGCGGGCCAAGCCGGGGGAAATCTCCCTGGCGCACCAGGGCGTTCTCTTCCTCGACGAACTGCCGGAGTTTCCCCGCGCCCTGCTGGAGGCGTTGCGCCAGCCGCTGGAGACCGGCAAGGCGGTGGTCAGCCGTGCCAACCATCATGTAACCTATCCGGCGCGCGTGCAACTGGTGGCGGCGATGAACCCCTGCCGCTGCGGCCATCTCGACGATGCCTCGCTCGCCTGCGCGCGGGCGCCGAAATGTGCAGCAGATTATCAATCTAAAATTAGTGGGCCGCTGTTCGACCGTATCGACTTGCACATCGACGTGCCGGCGGTCAGCCCGGCCGACCTCAGCCTGCCGCCGCCGGCGGAGGGCAGCGCCGACATCGCCGCCCGCGTCGCCGTCGCCCGCGCCATCCAGGCGGAACGCTATGGCGGCTTCGGTCCTTACCCGGCCGGCCGGGCTGTGCGGACGAATGCCGAGGCCGATGGCGAACTTCTGGAGAAGGTGGCCTCCCCCGACGCCCCCGGCCGCGCCCTGCTGACCGAGGCGGCGGAGCGGCTGAAGCTGTCGGCCCGCGGCTACCACCGCGTGATGCGGGTGGGGCGGACCTTGGCCGATCTGGACGGGGTCGAGGGGGTCAAGCGTCGCCACATCGCCGAGGCGCTGAGCTACCGGCGGATCGCGCCGGGGCGGTAGCGGTCCGGCCGATCATCTGCCGCAACCGCCGTTCGAGCCCGCGGCCATATTTCACCACGGTGCCGGCCCACAGCCGGTTCTGCCAGTTCACCGCGGCCCGGCGATTGACGAAGAGGACGTCGGTGTTGTCCAGGGAGAATGGCAACATATGGAATCCCAGGGACCGCATCCGCTGTTTCACCGCCTCCACCGCCGGTCGCATTTCGGGATAGAAGAAGTCGTGGAATTCGACGGTGATCTGGTCGATGTCCGAAAATTCCTCATCCGCAGCGGCCGCGAACATGTCCAATTCGGCACCCTCGATGTCGACCTTCAACAAGGCGATGCGGCCGATGCCGCAGCGGCGCCGGAACTCCGCCAGGGTCATGGCTTCGGCCCGGATGGTCCGAATCGCCTGTTCTGCCGGAGAACGGTTGAAGCCGCTCGCACAGCGGTCCGGATAGACATGGATGTCCAGGCTGCCCGATGCGCCGGAAATCGCAACCTGCTGAAGCGTCAGCCTGGGATGTCGGGCGATCTGTTCGGCACATTCGGGAACAGGCTCGGCTGAAAAGACCTTGCAGCCATACCGCTCGATGACGGCGTGCGCGAATTTTCCCTCGTTGCAGCCGAAATCGACCACAACAGAGTTTTCATTGATCAAAGAAAAGAATGTGTGTTCGCAAATGCGGTCTAACTTGATCATTTTTTATTTTCCCATTTCCCCACCCATTAATTGCAAATTTTTATTTTCTTAGTGTTATGCTTCTTGATCTTTATCTATCTGCTCTTCCCTGAACTTACGGCCCCTCGAACACCGGCGGCTTGCTCGCCCCCGGACAGACGGTCGCCGGCACCGACTCCTGCTCCACGAAGGTCACGGCGGCGGCCATGGCGCAGTCTTCGCTGGATGTTACGATGTGGCTGGCGGCGCGGAAGACCAGATGGCGGCTCTTCGGCAGGGTGGCGGCGGCACGGTCGCCCCAGTCCGGCGGGGTGACGGGGTCGTAGGCTCCGGACAGCAGCAGGACCGGCACCGGGCTGGCGACCGGCAGGCGCTCGGCCGGTTCCTGATGGCCGGCGGGCCAGAGACGGCAGACGCGCCGGCCCGGATCGTCGGCGGCGACAAGCCCATAGGGGGCATAGCGGCGGGCGTTGTCGGCGCGCTTCTGCGGATCGGCGGTGTTGACCGACTCACGGCATTCGACGGAAAAGGCCAGCCCGTCGGCGACCTCCGGATCGCCCAGCCAGTTGGTCGGCGCCCATTCGGCAAGGGTGGCGTATTGGCCGCGGATGGCGCGGTCGAGCATGATCGGCAATGCCGGCACCGCTTCGCTGATCGCCATCGCCTCCAGCCCGGCGGCGATGATCGCTCCGCCGGTCAGCCGCAGGGCACGGCGCGTCTCATGATCGCCGACGACGATGTCGACGGGATTGCGGTCCAGCCGTTCGACCAGGGAGAGGAAGCGCTTCTCCAGGTCGGGAAAGGCGGAGCGGCAGGTCCGGTTGGCGGCGCAGTCGTCGAACAGCCGGCGGTAGGCACGCTGGGCCAGCCCGGCCGTCTCCTCCTGCGCGTTGACGTCGGGCGGGTAGATGCTGTCGAACACGGCGGTGCGGACGCGGCCGCCCTGCCGCCGCAGGATCTCCAGCCCGACGCGCGTGCCGTAGGACACCGCGAACAGGTTCACGCGCTGGGCGCCCAGCGCCGTCGCAATGTCCAGCGCATCCTCCGCCGCGACGGGGGTGGAAAACTGCGTGGTATCCAGCCCGGCCGCCTCCAGCCGCGCGATGCAGGCGCTGATTGCGGAGCGTTCCGCCGCCGACCGCTGCTCGCGCGTCTGCGGCCGGCTGCCGCGGGCGTCGACGGCGTCCAGCTCCGGGCAATCGGTGTCCGGCTCCGCCCGGCCGACGCCGCGCGGGTCGAACAGGATCAGGTTGCGGGTGCGGCGGAAGGGCGCCGACAGCTCCCACCACACCTCCATCCGCTCTTCCGTCGCCTCGCCGGTGCCGAAGGGGGAGGCGCCGGGACCACCCTCCAGAAACAGGACGGGGTCCGGGTCGGGCTGGCGCGCGGTGCTGAGCAGCACGGCGACCGGCAGGCGCAGGCTGCGGCTGTTGGCGCGGTCGCGGCGTTCCGGCACCGCCACCGTCCCGCACAGCGCCGCTTCTCCGTCGGGAACGGTGAACCAGCAGGGGCCAGGGGTGAAGCGGGTCTCCGCCACCGCGGGCATGGCCAACAGCGCACCCATCACCACGGCAACCGCCGCGAGCGCAGCCCGCAGCTTGCGGGCGGAGCGCACCGCTATCGGCCATGCGGGAGAGGAGAGGATGGACACGGACGGACGACCTGGACCTGATGGATGGAGTACCGCAGACGGTTTTGGGCGGCGGCTTTGTGTTTGACCGAGCGACCTTCGCTTGTCCAGAGGCGCCCGGCGCCATCCCGACCGATAGCCGAACGGCGGCAAAACGGCCGATAGGTGATGCTGATCTGCAACAGCCGTGCGGCAAAGATCACGCCATTGACGGACGGACAGGTTGACGGAACACATCCGCACACGGAATTATTTCGCCACCAGAGGCCCGACGGACGGAGCCTCTCTTTCTCAGGAGCAGATCATGCCGACCTTGTGGACGGCGATGCAGAGCCGCTGGCTCGATTCCGGGGCATCCTCCGGACCGGGCCGATTGTGCGACCACCTGCGGCGCGACATCGGACTGGCGGACGGGGAGGCGACGGATGGAGAAGAGCCTCCGCTCGGCCGCCCTCTTCCGCCTTTTCACATCCGCGATCGGAACCTATCGGACGCGCGGACATTTTTGACCTTGCAACCGTATCGCTGAGCAGCGATACCGGATCCGCCGGCCTCTCACGCCGGCATCACTCAACCCCTGGAGAGTATCGATGAAAGCCATCGTAACCACCGCCTGGACTCGCCGATCGGGCGATCCGGCCATCACCGCCGCCAAGTGGGCCGCCCATATGGCCGCCAACCATGCCCAGCCGGCCCGCCTTCTTCCCGCACCCTTCGAACGTGAATTCCGGATATCGAGAGGATCCCATGTGTGTCTTTCTGGGTTTTTGCGGTCACCGTCTCTTCGTTGAACACGCCCGCTGGGCATCGCCGGCCGGGTCCTTCGACCTGCGGCGTGAGAACGGGGAAGTCATCCTATGGCTTGGACGCCTGAACATCATCTACACACCGGCCCGTTGGGGACCACCCTCCCGCGCTGCATAGCGCGCGGCGCCGCGGAGACCTGCTGAATGCCGGCCCGCGTTCGTCATGACGAGGTCCTTACCGTCGTCCAGGTGCTTGAGGCGTTCCGCAAGCTCGACCCCGATCTGCCCATCCAGTATGCGCTGAGTTTCATGACCATCGCGCAGAGCGAAGGCATCTCCATCGGCGAACTGGCGGAACGCCTGGGCATCGCCCAATCCTCCGCGTCGCGCAACGTTGCGGCGCTCAGCCGCTGGCACAGCTTCGGCAAGGCCGGCCTCGATCTGGTGCAGGCGCAGGAAGACCCGCGCGAACGTCGCCGCAAGATCGTCACCCTGACCGACAAGGGCCGTGAGTTCCTGGACGCGCTGCGCGCCATCGTGAACCCGCCCGAGCAGCGCCGCGCCGCCAAGACAGCCTGATTTTCGCAGCCCTGATTTTTGTAGCTAAGCGATCCCGTTCAGCGCCGTGCGCAGCATTCCCACCAGTGTGCGCACCGCCAACTCCTGCCGCTCCAGTGCCAGACCGCCGAACCGCCGTAATTCCTTGGCCC
The DNA here is from genome assembly GCF_003115935.1 of Azospirillum sp. TSH20. Classification (NCBI taxonomy): domain Bacteria; kingdom Pseudomonadati; phylum Pseudomonadota; class Alphaproteobacteria; order Rhodospirillales; family Azospirillaceae; genus Azospirillum; species Azospirillum sp. TSH20. The sequence continues at coordinate 19,204 of NZ_LGQU01000042.1, read as the reverse complement.
GTTCGGGCAGCGGCGGCATGTGGAAGAAGCCGTAGGGGATATCCAGGTCGGCGCTCTCGATGATGTGGCGCGCCCGGTAGAACAGATGGTTGCCGAGGAAGCCGCCGGAGAAGTCGCCGAAGGTCACCGGCAGCCCGGCCATCGACATTTCCCGCATCACCCGCGGCACCGGCAGGGTGCTGCCATAGGCGGTCGGCCCGTCGGGGACGATGTCGGCGTGTTCCCGCACTGTGCCGGCGGCATCGGGCAGCGGGCTTTCGTCGCGGTTCCAGGCCAGACGTTCCAGCCGGATGTAATCGCTCGACTCGAGGCAGGCGAAGCCGAGCGCCGCCAGCGGCTGGTGTTCCGCCAGCAGCTCGGCGAAGGCGTCGCCGCAGACGTCATAGAGACGGGGCAGGGTGGCGGTGACGACCCCCGGCTCCCCCGCCAGCCGGTCCATCAGCAGAGCGGTCGGATCGGCCGCCCAGGAATGGTCTGAATCAGGGGCCGGCTCGCCGTCCGGGAGGGTCCCGAACGGCGCGAAGCCGGTGAGCAGGATGGGAGCCGTCACGGGCAAGGCATCCTTACAGTCACATCCTTACGGCCGCAGCAGGCCGATGATGTCCTTCACGTCGTTCAGGTTCTTCTCCGCGATGGCGGAGGCGCGCTCGCCGCCCTTCTTCAGCAGCCGGTCGATCTCCGCCTTGTCGGCCAGCAGCTCCTTCATGCGGGTGGTGATCGGCGCCAGCTTGTCCACCGACAAATCGACCAGCGACTTCTTGAAGTCGGAGAACTGGGCACCGGCGAACTGCGCCAGCACCTGCTCGCGCGACTGGCTGGCCAGCGCGCCATAGATGGTGACGAGGTTGTCGGCCTCGGGGCGGGCTTCCAGCTCGGTCACCGTCTCCGGCAGGGGTTCCGGGTCGGTCTTGGCCTTGCGGATCTTCTGCGCGATGGTGTCGGCATCGTCGGTCATGTTGATGCGCGAATATTCGGACTCGTCCGACTTCGACATCTTCTTCTTGCCGTCGCGCAGGCTCATCACCCGCGTCGCCTCGCCCAGGATCTGCGGCTCGGGCAGCGGGAAGAATTCGGTCTCATAGCGGCGGTTGAAGGCGCCGGCAATGTCGCGCGCCAGTTCCAGATGCTGCTTCTGGTCCTCGCCCACCGGCACATGGGTGGCCTTGTAGAGCAGGATGTCGGCGGCCATCAGGGTGGGGTAGGCGTACAGGCCGAGGTTGGCCATGTCCTTCTGCTTGCCGGCCTTTTCCTTGAACTGGGTCATGCGGTTCAGCCAGCCCAGCGGCGTGTGGCAGGACAGGATCCAGCCCAGCTCGGCATGGCCCGACACGACCGACTGGTTGAACAGGATGTTCTTGTCCGGGTCGATGCCGGCGGCGATGTAGGCCGCGGCGACCTCGCGGATGTTGTTGCGCAGAACTTCCGGGTCCTGGTCGATGGTCAGCGCGTGCAGGTCGACGACGCAGAAGATGCACTCGTAGCTGTTCTGCAGATCCACCCAGTTGCGCAGCGCCCCCAGATAGTTGCCGAGGTGAAGCTGCCGGGTCGGCTGCATGCCGGAGAAAATGCGGTTCACGGGTGGTCTCGCTCGAAAACTCTGGGAGGCGGCAGTTATCGCCCCCCGAAGTCCGCCGGTCAAGGCACGGCGCGCTCATGACGGCTGTCCGCGCGGATCGTCGCGGGTGAGTTGTCCTGGCTGTATTGAATGCGCTTGTATGCTACCGCCGCGTTCGTGTGGTTGGGAGGGGGCGGACCCGCCGCCCCCGCCACACAAGAAGGTGATGAAGGATGAAAGAGATCCTTACCCTTCTGGTCCTTGTTCTGGAGATCATCAAGCGTCTGCTTGACCTCTACCAGGGCTAAGGCTGGACCAGGGAGCGGCGGGGTAGCAGCCCGTCGCTCCCACGGTTCAAGATAAGTCCGGAGCCGATTGCCCGCAAGGGTATGCGGGCTTCAGCTTCCCGAAAAAATTGCACAAGCCCTCGTCGCGTTCCCGCGGGCCTTATCCTCCCCTCCCCGCGCGCCGGCGCTCGATGGCGTCCCACAGCAGGGCTTCGATCTGCACGCCGTCCAGGCGGTTGATCTCCTGGATGCCGGTGGGGGAGGTGACGTTGATTTCGGTCATGTAGTCGCCGATCACGTCGATGCCGACGAAGACCAGACCCTTCTCGCGCAGGACCGGGCCGATGGCGGCGCACATCTCGCGCTCGCGCGCCGTCAGTTCGGTCTTTTGGGCGCTGCCGCCGGCATGGAAGTTGGCGCGGGCCTCGCCCTCCAGCGGCATGCGGCTGACCGCACCCACCGGCTCGCCGTCGACCAGGATGATGCGCTTGTCGCCCTGGCGGATTTCCGGAAGGTACTTCTGCACGATGACCGGCTCGCGGTAGAGCTGGGTGAACAGCTCCAGCAGCGAACCCAGGTTCTCGTCGTCGGGCTTCAGGTGGAAGACGCCGGCGCCGCCGTTGCCGAACAGCGGCTTGACGATGATGTCCTTATGCTCCGCCCGGAAGTCGAGGATGGCCTGCTTGTCGCTGGTGATCAGCGTCGGCGGCATCAGGTCGGGAAACTTGGTGATGAACAGCTTTTCGGGCGCATTGCGCACCTCGGCCGGATCGTTGACCACCAGAACCTTGGGCTGCACATGCTCCAGCAGATGGGTGGAGGTGATGTAGGCCATGTCGAAGGGCGGGTCCTGCCGCAGCAGGATGACGTCCATCGTCGACAGATCGGTCATCACCGGCTCGCCCAGCGTATAATGGGCGCCGCGCTGGCGCACCACCGTCATCTCGCGCACGCGGGCGGTCAGGCGGTTGCCGGTCAGGATCAGGTCGCGCGGATGGTAGTGGTACAGGCGATGGCCGCGCTTCTGCGCCTCCAGCGCCATCATGAAGCTGGAATCGGTGTCGATGTTGATCGACTCGATAGGGTCCATCTGGAAGGCGACGGCGAGGCTCATGACGGGTCTCCGGACCTCTGCAACGGGGGTCAGTTCAGGCGGTTCTTCAACTGCTGGATCAACGAGGCGGTCTGGTGGCGGTGATGGTCGTCGCCGGTCAGCGCCATGAAGGTCTCCAGCGCGGTGATGGCGTCCTTCAGGTTGCCGGCATGGGCCTCCAGAAGGCCGGTCTCGCGCCACAGCGACGGCTCGTGCGGGGCGAACAGGCGCATCGCCTCCAGCACCTCCAGTGCCTTCGGCACCTCGTGCGCCGACAGGTGGCGCAGCTTGATGTTGTTCTGCAGCCGCAGAAGCACGTCGCGGTTCGACACCGGCTGGTAATGGCCGGGCTCCAGCTCGGCGGCGCTGCCGGCGGTGGCCTTCAGCAGGTCGCGCAGGTCGACGACGCTGCGGGTCTGCCCCTCGTTGAAGGGGTCAAGAATAGCGCGGGCGCCGTCCTTCTCGATGCGGACCAGGAAATGGCCGGGGAAGTTCAGCCCGACCATCGGCCAGCCCTGCGACCGCGCCGCATGCATATAGAGGATGCCGAGCGCCACCGGCAGGCCGCGCCGGCGGTCGATCACCCGCAGCAGGTTGGCGTTCTGCAGGTCGTCGTAGGTGTCGTGGTCGCCGGAATAGCCGTGGCGCCCGCCGATCACCGCATGCAGGTGCGCGATGCGCGTCTCCAGCCTGTCGTCGGCCGGATCCTGCGCCGCGACACGGGCGGCCAGATCCTCGACGATGGCGCGGATATGGGCGCGGTAGGGGGCGAGGTCGGCGTTCGGCAGTTCAAGCGCGCCCAGCGCCAGGGCGGCTTCGGCCAGATCGATCTCGTCGTCCGGCTGGTCGCCGATGCGGCGCAGGATTTCGCGGGCTTCCGCGCGGTTGCTCAAGACTGTCGCCCTCTCATGTCGCCCCTCACAGTCTCCAGGCATCGACCAGATGACGGGGCCAGGCCCAAGGGGTAACCAGCATCACGTCGAAGCGCAAGACATAGCCGGCATAGCGCGGGTTGGCGCCCAGGAAGGCATGGGCGGCGCGGGCCAGCCGGCCGCGCTGGCGGGCGTTCAGCGCTTCGTTGGCGGTATCCCAGTCGCCACGCGCCTTCACTTCGACGATGGCGATGGTTTGGCCGCGCTTGGCGACGATGTCGATCTCGCCCATCGGCGTGCGCAGGCGGCTGGCCAGGATGCGGTAGCCGCGCAGCCGCAGCGACAGGCGGCACAGCGCCTCCGCCCGGCGGCCCAGGCTTTCGGCCCGCAGGCGCCGCGCATCCAGGTCGGTCATTTCGTCTTCTCCTCCCGCTGCAGCTCCAGCGCGCGGGCATAGACGGTGCGCTTGTGCTGGCCGGTGCGGGCGGCGACGTCGGCGGCGGCGTCGCGCACCGACAGGTGGGTCAGCGCCTCGCGCAGCAGGGCGTCGACGTCGGCTTCGCCGGGCGTCGCCTCCTCTCCCGGCGGGCCGATGACCAGCACGACCTCGCCGCGCGGCGGGCCGGCCTCGGCATAATGGGCGGCGAGGTCCGGCAAGGTGCCGCGCCGCACCTCCTCGTACAGCTTGGTCAGCTCGCGGGCGACGGCGGCCTCGCGCGGGCCCAGGATGTCGGCGAGGTCGGCCAGCGACTCCGGCAGGCGCTGCGGCGATTCGAAGAAGACCAGCGTGGCGGGCACGCCCTTCAACTCGCCTGCGGTGGCGCGCCGCGCGCTGCTCTTGTTCGGCAGGAAACCGGCGAACAGGAAACGGTCGGTCGGCAGGCCGGACAGCACCAGCGCCACCAGCGGGGCCGAGGCGCCGGGCAGGGTGGTCACCGCCACCCCCTCCGCCACGCACTCCCGCACCAGCTTGTAGCCGGGGTCGGAGACCAGCGGCGTGCCGGCGTCGGTGACCAGCGCAATGGCCTCGCCCTTTTTCATGCGTTCGATCAGGACCGGACGCATCTTTGCGGCGTTGTGTTCGTGGTAGGAGACGAAGGGGGTGTGGATGCCGTGGATGCCCATCAGCTTGGCGGTGACGCGCGTGTCCTCGCAGGCGATGGCGTCGGCCCGCTTCAGCGTGTCGAGCGCGCGCAGCGTGATGTCCGCGGCGTTTCCGATGGGGGTAGCGACGACATGGAGTCCGCCCGCGAGTTTACTTGGCGCGGCGAGGGGGCTACCTTGAGCGCCACTTTCGGCCGGCTCGTTGGGGGGCATGCCTTGGGCCTCGCCTTCGGTATCGGCGGCCGTTTCAGCAGATGTGGAGATGATTGGTGGCACGCTTGGCAACAGCTTTCTCACAGGGTCTGAAACGTCACGGCGTGGCAGCCTTGCTGGTCGCCGGCCTGTTGTCGGCCTGTTCGACTGTAAGCGCGCCGCCGCGGGTGGCACAAGCGCCGCAACCGGTTCCGGCCCCGGAGGCTCCCCTGCCGGAGACGCAAGGCCCGGTCAAGGTCGCGGTCCTGGTGCCGCTCAGCGGGCAGAGCGCCGCCATCGGTCAGTCCATGCTGGATGCCGCCCAGATGGCGCTGTTCGACATGGCCGGCGACCGGCTGCAGCTGTTGCCGCGCGACACCAAGGGCACGCCGAACGGCGCCGCCGACGCGGCACGCCAGGCGCTGGCCGAGGGCGCCCGCCTGATCATCGGTCCGCTGTTCGCCGCCGACGTCGCCGCGGTGCGGCCGATTGCGCAGAATGCCGGCGTCGACGTGCTGGCCTTCACCAACGACGCCACCCAGGCCGGCAACGGCACCTATGTGATGGGCTTCGTCCCGGCCGATCAGGTCAGCCGCGTCGCCGGCTATGCCCGCTCGCGCGGGGCGACGCGCTTCACCGTGCTGGCGCCGCGCTCGCCCTACGGCGACGCGGTGGTCAACGCCATGCAGGCCATCGCGCCGCGGCTCGGCGCCATGACCACGCAGGTGGAGCGCTATGACCCGGCGGTCACCGACCTGTCGGTCCCGGCCAAGCAGGTCGCGCAGGAGACCCCGCAGCCGCAGGCGGTGATGCTGGCCGAAGGCGGACAGCGCGCCCAGGGCATCGCCCAGGCGCTGGCCGCCAACGGCGTGCAGCCGCAGCAGGTCAAGCTGCTGGGCACCGGGCTGTGGGACGACAGTTCGCAGGGGGCGCTGGGGCAGGAGCCGGCGCTGGTCGGCGCGCTCTACGCCGCCCCGGCACCGCAGACCCGCGCCCGCTTCGAGTCGCAGTTCGAGCAGGTCTATGGCCGCAAGCCGCCGCGCATCGCCACGCTGGCCTATGACGCGACCTCGATCGCCGCGGTGCTGACCCGCACCGGCGGCCCAGTTCCCTTCGACCGCATAGCGATGACCAACCCCAACGGCTTCGAGGGTCTGGACGGCCTGTTCCGCCTGCGCGCCGACGGCATGGTCGAACGCGGGCTGGCGGTGATGGAGATCACCCCGACCGGTGCCCGCGTCGTCGATCCGGCACCGCCCAGCTTCGAGATGCTGGGGCAGTGACGGATATGAAAAGGCCCTCTCCCAAGCCGGGAGAGGGCCTTTTCACTGCTATCCTTACTTACGCCCGCGCCCGCAGATAAGGGGTCAGGCGCCATTCGGCGAACTTGATCAGGCGGGTGGCGACGAAATTCAGCACCAGATAGATCGCTCCGGCGACGATGAACAGCTCGAAGACCGCGAAGGTCTGGGCGATCATGCGGCGGGCGATGCCGGTGACCTCCATCAGCGTGATGGTGCTGGCGAGCGAGGTCGCCTTGACCATCAGGATCACTTCGTTGCCATAGGCCGGCAGCATCTGGCGGATCGCCACCGGCAGCACGATGCGGCGGAAGGCCAGCGCCCGCGACATGCCGCAGGCGCGCGCCGCCTCGACCTGTCCCTGCGGCACCGACAGGATGGCGCCACGCAGCACCTCGCTGGTGTAGGCGCCGGTGTTCAGCGTCAGCGCCAGGATGGCGCACCAGTAGGGCTCGCGCAGGAAGGGCCACAGGAAGCTGTCGCGGATGAACTCGAACTGGCCCAGCCCGTAATAGACCAGGAAGATCTGCACCAGCAGCGGCGTGCCGCGGAAGACGAAGACATAGGCCGCAGCCAGCTTTTCCACCACGCGGTTGCCAGACAGCCGCAGAAGCGCGACGGCGAAGGCGACCAGCGCCCCCAGCGCCAGCGAACCCAGGATCAGCTGCAGCGTCAGCGACAGGCCGCCGAGCATGCGGGGCAGGCTGTCCCACATCAGTTGCCAGTTCATGGCCTCAGGCCCTCCGGACGCCGCGATTGGCGGAGATTTCGGCGCGGTTGAACAGCGCCGTCGAAATGGTGGTCAGCAGCAGATAGAGCACGGCGGCGGTGCTGTAGAACAGGAAGGGCTGGCGCGTGGCGCCCGCCGCCAGATGGGTGATGCGCATCAGCTCGGCCAAGGCCGTCACCGACACCAGCGCCGTGTCCTTCAGCGTCAGCTGCCAGACATTGCCAAGGCCGGGCAGGGCGAAGCGCAGGGTCTGCGGCACCAGCACCCGGCGCAGGATCAGCCAGCGGCTCATCCCGCAGGCGCGCGCCGCCTCGATCTGACCGAAGGGAACCGACTGCACCGCGCCGCGGATCACCTCGGTCGAATAGGCACCGGAGATCAGCCCGACCGCCAGCACGCCGATGGTGAAGGCGTTCAGGTCGACCCGGCCGTCATAGCCGAAGGCGGCGGCAATGGAGGTCGCGACCCCGCTGCCGCCGAAGAACAGCAGATAGATCACCAGCAGTTCGGGGATGCCGCGGACGATGGTGGTGTAGAAGTCGGCCAGGACGTTCAGCGCCAGGGAGTGGCTGAGCTTGGCCGAGGCGCCGAGCGATCCGACGACGATGCCGAAGGCGAAGGCCGACACGGCGACCGCGACGGTCATCGCGGTGCCCATCAGAAGCTGTCCGCCCCAGCCGTTGGGACCGAAGGAAAGGAGTTCCAGCATTGGCACGCCCGGTAAGGCCCGCCGGGCGCGGCGCGGACGGCCGGCCGTACGGGGTTCAGCGAACGGAGATCACGGAACGACTGGCGCCCGGTTGCCGTGAAGGCCGCCGGGCGCCGTTCCGATCAGACAGGAGAGCCGAAGGCCCGCCTTATTTGGTCCCCTTATTTGGTGGGGGAGATGTCGTAGCCGAAATGCTGGGTGCTCAGCTTCTTGACGGTGCCGTCCTTCAGCGCCTCGGCGATCGCCTTGTCGAACATCGCCTTCAGGTCGGCGGTGTCCTTGCGCAGGCCGACGCCCATGCCCTCGCCGATCACGCCGCCGATGAAGTTCGGGCCGACGATGATCATCTTGTCCGGCGTGGCCTTCACCACCGCCTCGACCACCGAACGGTCGCCCAGCATGGCGTCGACGCGGCCGGAGCTGAGATCGATGCCGGCATTGTCGATCTTGTCGTAGGTGCGCATGGTCACCTTCGGCAGATGCTTGTCCATGAAGTCGGCCTGGATGGTCGACACCTGGACGCCGACGGACTTGCCCTTCAGGGCATCGGCCAGCTTCTCCAGCACCGGCTTGGCCTTGCCCTGGTCGTTCAGGTCGACGCGGTCGGCGCCGAGCGCCAGCGACTTGGCCAGCGGCGAGTTGGCCATCACGGCGAACACCGACGGCTCGGTGCCGTAGGGAACCGAGAAGTCGATGACCTTCTTGCGCTCGTCGGTGATGGTCATCGCCGACATGATGGCGTCATACTTGCCCTGCTGCAGGGCCGGGATGATGCCGTCCCAATCCTGGGCGACGAACTCGCAGGTGACCTTCATGCGCTTGCACAGGTCGTTGCCGAGATCGACCTCGAAGCCGGTCAGCTTCCCCGAGGTGTCGGTGGCGTTCCACGGAGGATAGGCGCCCTCGCTGGCGATGCGGACCGTCTTCCATTCCTTGGCGTTGGCGGCGCCTGCCGCGGCCACAGCCATCATGGCGCCGAGCGCCAGGGCCGAAACGATCTTCTTCAACGAACACACTCCTCTGTTCGGTTCGCCCGTTCTCTCGCCCCTGCCGGGGCCGGGCTGTTTCTGACGGTCCGGTCCTGCCCTCTGCCTCGTCCCCTCACGCCGCGCCGGACAGATGGCGCGAGAGGAACTGCCGCACCCGGTCCGAGTCGGGGTCGGTCAGCACCTTGTCGGGTGACCCCTCCTCCTCGATCCGCCCCTGGTGCAGGAAAACCACCTTGGACGCCACTTCGCGGGCGAAGCCCATCTCGTGCGTCACCAGGATCATCGTGTTGCCTTCATCCGCCAGTTGGCGGATGACGCGCAGAACCTCGCCGACCAACTCGGGATCGAGCGCCGAGGTCGGCTCGTCGAACAGCATGACCTTGGGCTGCATGGCGAGCGCGCGGGCGATGGCGGCGCGCTGCTGCTGGCCGCCCGACAGCTGGACCGGATAGGCGTCGGCCTTCGCCAGGATGCCGACCTTGTCCAGCAGCATGCGGGCGCGGTCGATGGCCTCCGCCTTCGGCACGCCCAGCACATGCACCGGCGCCTCGATCACGTTCTGCAGGATGGTCATGTGGGTCCAGAGGTTGAAGCTCTGGAACACCATGCCGAGGCTGGTGCGGATGCGCTCCACCTGACGGGTGTCGGCGGGGACGCTGGCGCCGCCGCGCGTCTTCTTCAGCGCGATGGCCTCGCCGCCGATGACGACCCGCCCGTCGTCCGGGATCTCCAGCATGTTGATGCAGCGCAGCAACGTGCTCTTGCCCGAGCCCGACGAGCCGATCAGCGTGATGACGTCGCCCTCGCGGGCGGTCAGCGAGACGCCCTTCAGCACCTCCAGCTCGCCGAACCGCTTGTGCAGATCCTCCACGACGACGGCGGCGGGAGCGGACTCGCTGACTGGCGGGTGACGGTGCATGCGCGAAAAACCGGCTGGTTCGGGTGGCGAGGGACAGCTGCGCCGACGCGGCGGGCCGAGGCGGCCGGCCAAGGCATCGGTATGACCATTGCGGCACAGGCTAGACCGGGGCATGCACGTTTCGCAACGCAGATTTCACATCAAATGCACGTTAAGCCGCTTGTGTCCGGAAACAGTGCGTTACCACAACAAAAGTACCAGAATCTGCGGCCCCAGGATACGCAGGCACATCGCCAGCGGATAGACGGTGGCGTAGGCCAGTGCCGGAGCCTCCGACGCGACCAGCGCGTTGGCGTAGGCCAACCCCGGCGGGTTGGTCTGCGACCCGGCCAGCACGCCGCAGATGGTCAGGAAATTCAGCTTCATCAGCCCGCGCGCGACCAGCCCGGTCAGCAGCAGCGGCACCAGCGTCACCAGCACGCCCCACATCATCCAGGGCCAGCCGGCGCCGCTCGCCAGCGTGGCGACGAAGCGGTCGCCCGACGCGATGCCCAGCACGGCCAGGAACAGGATGATGCCGATCTCGCGCAGCGCCAGGTTGGCGGCCGGCGGCATGAACCACACCAGCGGCCCGACATGGCCGACGCGGCCCAGGATCAGCGCGACGATCAGCGGCCCGCCGGCAAGACCGAGGCGCAGCGGCGCCGGCATGCCCGGCAGGAAGATCGGGATGGCGCCCAGCGCCGCGCCCAGCGCGATGCCCAGGAACATCGGGATCATCTCCACCTGCTGCAGCTTGCGGGCGGAGTTGCCGAAGACCCGGCCGACGGCGGCGAGGCTGTCCGGCCGGCCGATCACCGTCAGGATGTCGCCGAACTGCAGCTTCAGCGCCGGGGTCGGCACCAGCTCCACGCCCGACCGGTTGACGCGGCTGACCACCACGTCATGGGCGTCCTGGAGGTTCAGGGCAGCGATCGACTTGCCCAGCACCGCGTTGTTGGTGACGACGATGCGCTCCCATTTCAGGTCGGTGCCCTTGGTGGTCAGCGGCCGGTCGAACTCCTGCCCCAGCAGGGTCCGCACCTGCTCCAGCTTCGGCCGCGGCCCGACCACATGCAGCACGTCGCCCAGCTTCAGGCAGGTGTTGTTGTGGGGGACGCAAAGCGTGCCGTCGCGCAACAGGCGGGAGGCGACCACCCCATGGTCGCACAGCGCGTCGACGGACCCGAGCGGCCGGCCCTCAAGCTCCGGGTTGCGTACGGTCAGATCCATGGTCTCCAGCGTCGACACCTCGGCACGGCGACACTCCTCGAAGCGGGCGGCCTCGGCCTCGGGGTCGATGCGGAACAGGATGCGGACGGCGGCCATCGCCAGCAGGTTGCCGGCGATGCCGAAGGGGTAGGTGACGGCGAAGGCAAGGCCGGGCAGGGCCATCACCGCCGCATCGGCCCCGACCTCCGTCAGCACCTGCTGGGTGGCGGCCAGCGCCGGGGCGTTGGTCACCGCGCCGGAAAACACGCCGAGCGAGGAGCCCAGCGACAGCGCACCCGACGACACCAGCGCCGCGGTCAGCAGGATGCTGGACCCCACCATCAGCAGGGCCAGCCCGTTCAGCGCCAGCCCGCTGCGGCGGAGCGCGGCGAAGAAGCCGGGGCCGACCTGGATGCCGATGGTGTAGACGAACAGGATCAGGCCGAAATCGCGGATGAAGTCCATCATCTCCGGGTTGAAGGCGATGCCCGCCTGCTTGGCGATATGGCCGCCGGCGATGCCGGAGAACAGAACGCCGCCGATGCCGAGCCCGACCCCGCGGATCTTGATATGGCCGAGCGCCACGCCCGCCGCCGACACGAGACCGAGCATGAGCACCACCCGCGCGATCGGCGGCATGGCCTGGAGAATGTCTGCGAAAGCCGACATGGAGCAACTCGCTTCCTGAACACATTTGGGCAAACCGCCGCCGCGTTCGGTGGGATCCCCGATGACTGCGGCACTTCCCCTTCGATTGGGGACGACGGCGCGACGATGCGGCAGGACTGCGGGCAAAGCGTTGATTCAGAACAAGTGCACGGCCTTTAGCCGTGACAATCCCGGCATCCGGCGCTGCGGCGAACGCATGGAAGTGCAGCGCTGCGAGCCATGCGGCCCGTCATCGGGCGGCGTCCGATTCCTCGAACTCCATCCAAATTTTGCCATTTTCTTCCCCTAGACCTTATCTCAAGCAACCGGCCCCGCAGGTCGCGCAGCGGCGTCCCCCTAGCGCCACCGCAGCGACGAATGGAAGCCGTTCCACAAGGTATCGACCGGCCGGACCCGGCCGGACGCAAGGCCATCGCGAGAACCCCCTCGCGGTGGCCTTTTCTTTTGGGCGGGTTGTTTCGGGCGAGGTGGCGGCGGGAGGGTGCGACAGCATTCTTGCTCAGGCTTTCCCGTTCCCTTGTGCTATAGCAGCGCCTCCCTCAACCGGAAGCGCGACCCGTTCCCATGCCCGTCTTTGCCGGATCAGAGCTGACCTGCCTGCGTGGCGACCGTCTGGTCTTCACCGGGCTGGAGTTCCGCATCGCCCCCGGCGGTGCGCTGGTGCTGCTCGGTCCCAACGGCAGCGGCAAGTCCAGCCTGCTGCGGGTGATGGCCGGGCTGCTGAAGCCGCTGCGCGGGACGTTGGACTGGGACGGGGTGCCGGTTTCCGAGGATCCCGACGGCCACCGGTCGCGGGTGCAGTATGTCGGCCATCTCGACGCGGTGAAGCCGGTGCTGACCGCGGCGGAGAATCTCGCCTTCTGGGCGGCGCTGGCCGGTGCCGCCGACCCGGCCGCCAACGCGCGGGCCGCGCTCGACCGGCTGGGAGTGCCGCACATCGCCGGGGTGCCGGGCCGCTATCTGTCGGCCGGTCAGAAGCGCCGGCTGAACCTCGCCCGGCTGCTGGCGGCACCGGCGACGCTGTGGCTGCTGGACGAGCCGACCGTGGCGCTCGACCGCGCCGCCATCGCCCTGTTCGAGGGGCTGATCGCCGAACACCGCGCCCAGGGCGGCATGGTCGTGCTGTCCACCCACACCGACATCGCCACCCCCGGCGGCGAGGAGCTGCATCTGGACGAGTTCGCCCCCTACGCCGACGATGAAGAGGCCGGCGACGAAGACCATGAGGAAGAGGGGGCCGCGCCATGAGCCGTTTTCTGCGCCTTGTTGCGCGCGACCTGCGGCTGGCCCTGCGCCAGGGGTCCGACGCCACCATCGCCGTCATGTTCTTCGTGCTGTGCGTGGTGCTGTTCCCCTTCGGGGTCGGGCCGGAGCCGAACATCCTCGCCCGCATCGCCGCCGGCGTGATCTGGGTGGCGGCGCTGCTCGCCTCGCTGCTGTCGCTGGAGCGGCTGTTCCAAACCGATTACGAGGACGGGTCGCTGGAGCTGCTCTCGCTCTCTCCTCTGCCTCTGGAGGCCGCGGTGCTGGCGAAGACGCTGGCCCATTGGCTGGTCACCGGCGTGCCGCTGATCGTCGCCGCACCGCTGCTGGCCGTTCTGCTGAACATGGATGCGCAAGGGTTCGGCGTTCTGGTGCTGACGCTGACCCTGGGCACGCCGATCCTCAGCCTGATCGGCGCCATCGGGGCGGCGCTGACGCTGGGAGCGCGGCGCGGCGGCGTGCTGCTGTCGCTGCTGATCCTGCCGCTCTACATTCCCGTGCTGATCTTCGGCGCCGGCGCCATCGACGCTGCCATCAACGGGCTGACCCCGCGCCCGCACCTGCTGCTTCTCGCCGGCATCCTCGCCGCCGCCCTGCCGCTCGCCCCTTGGGCCGGGGCCGCGGCCCTACGGCAGGCAGTGGAGTAGGGGGCAACCGCGCCCTTACGACTTCGTCGCCTTTTCCGGCAGCAGCTTCTCGATCGCCTCGCGCACCTTGTCCGACTCGGGGTCTGTCATGGTGGAGAACCAGGACACCAGCTTGCCGTCCGGCCCGATCAGATATTTGTGGAAGTTCCAGCGCGGCTTGGCGAGGAAGCCCAGTTCGTCGGCCGCCCAGCGGTAGAAGGGATGGGCGCTGTCGCCCGACACCACCGTCTTGTCGGTCAGCGGGAAGTCGATGCGGTAGTTGACCTCGCAGAAATCCTTGATCTGGGTGGCGTTCCCCGGCTCCTGGCCGCCGAAATCGTCGGACGGTACGCCGATCACCACCAGCCCGCGGTCACGGTATTGTTGCCACAGCGCCTCCAGCCCCTTGTATTGCGGGGTGAATCCGCATTGCGAGGCGGTGTTGACCACCAGGACCGCCTTGCCCTTGAACTGCGACAGCGGCAGCGGCTTGCCGTCGATGCCCTGGAAGGTGAAGTCGTAGGCGTTGCTTGTGGCGGCGTTGCTTGTGGCGGTGCTGCTCGCGGCCATGGTGCTGGCGGCTCCCATCACGGAAAAGACCGCCGCCATGGCGACGGTGCGAAGTCGGGTTCGGACGGTCATCGGTAGGGCTCGGCGGTTGGAGGGCTTTGCATCCTTACGTCTACGATGCCCGATACGAGGTCCGGCGCCTATCGGATCATGATGGGACAGGCCGGTCGCCGGTCGCATCGGGCCTACCCCTTTCGGACGGGTAGCCACGGCGCCCGTGAATCGACAGTTGATAGGTAAGGATGCACGGCGATTGATCGTCGCCATCCTTGCAACCGTCCTTGTCCACCGATCAGCGCCCGAAAAATGTCCCACCCGGTTGAGCCTCAGCCTGAGCATAAAAATCTATCCCATCGAAATGGGTATGCGGACGCCAGCCCGGCTGCCGCCGCTCCCGTCGCCGATGCAAGCCCATTTCAGGAGAACAGGCCGATGAACGCCGGAGCCGTCATGCAGGACACCCAGTCGCCCCGGACGGCCGTGCGCCGGGTGGCCCGTGCCGCTGCCAAAGCCGTGGTGGCTGTCACGGCGGTGCTGGCTTTCGGCGCCGCCTTGTCGACGCCGTCGCTCGCCGACCCAGGCGAGCATGGCCGCGGCCACGCCTGGGGCCACCACAAGAAGAAGCACCATCACGACGACGGCCCGGTCGTCATCTATGGCGCGCCGCCGCCGGTGGTCGTGGTTCCGGCCCCGCCGCCCCCGCCGCGCGTCGTCTATGCGCCTTCCTACGCGCCGCCGCCGGCGGTCATCTATGCCCCGCCGCCCCCTCAACCGGGCGTCAGCGTCCAGATGAACATTCCGCTCCGTTAACGATCCAAGTTTTCCAAGCGCTCCGGCTGTCGGTCTTACCCGGCGGCCGGAGCATTTTGCGTTTCGGCACCGCTGTCACGGGCTGTGACCATCCTGTGCCCTTGTCGCGCGTCCCGCCCCGTGTCAAGGCCTGCTCCCTGCAGGCCCTTTGCCCGCCGTCCGCATCGCATCCGTTGAAAAGCCTGGATCGTCAGTCCTTTCGTGACAGGACCCGCCTGCACCGGTAGGATCGCGCGGCCTGTCGCGAAGGCGGTAGGCCGTTCGGGTGATTCACGGAAACTCAACCGATGTCCGGCCATCTGTCGGCTGGGAGCATCTTGCGGCCCGTGGTCGGTATCGGGGAGGGAAAGACCGAATGTTCGTGATGATCGGCTTCGGCATCGTGATCTTCAGCGTGTTCGGTGGCTACATCCTCGGCGGTGGCCACATGGGCGTGCTGTGGATGCCGTTCGAGTTCATGATCATCCTGGGCTCCGGCGCCGGTGCCTTTTTCATCGCAAATCCAAAATCTGTGGTGACCCACACCGGCAAGGAGCTGGGTCACCTGTTCAAAGGACCAAAATACAAGAAAGAGGACTTCCTGGAGGTCCTCACCATGATGTATCAGGTCTTCAAGATCGCGAAAACCAAGGGCCTGCTGGCGCTCGAACAGCATATCGAGAAACCGGAAGACTCACCGCTCTTCCAGCAATTCCCAAAATTCTATGGCGACCATCATGCCATCGCCTTCCTCTGTACCTATCTCCGTCTGATGTCGCTTGGTGCGGACAATCCGCACGAGCTGGTCGACCTGATGGACGAGGACATCGAGACGATGCACCACGAACACCAGCGCATCGCCGACGCCATCCAGGCGGTGGCCGACGCGGTGCCGGCGCTGGGCATCGTGGCGGCGGTGCTGGGCGTGATTCACACCATGGGCTCGATCACCGAGCCGCCGGAAGTGCTGGGCAAGCTGATCGGCGGCGCGCTCGTCGGCACCTTCACCGGCATTCTGGTCGCCTACGGCTTCCTCGCCCCCATCGCCAGCGGCCTGAAGAACATCTATCACGCGGAAGGCAAATATTATCAGGCGATGAAGACCGGACTGATCGCCCATCTCTCCGGCTACGCGCCCGCCATTTCGGTGGAATACGCCCGCAACGTGCTGGAACCGGAATACCGTCCGACCTTCGCCCAGGTGGAAGAGGCGACCTCCGCCCTGCCGCCGGCCTAATCCGTTGTCCTGATCGACGGAGGGGCCCGATGCCGGACATCGACATCGCCTGGAACGAGGGAACGGTCGGCGAGTGGGACGCCCTGTTCGCCCGCGTTCCGCGCTCCACCCTGCTGCAGAGCTTCGCCTATGGCCGCGCCATGGGCCGCACCTATGGCCATGTCCCGCGCCTTGGCGTGATCCGCCGCGACGGCGAGCCGATCGGCCTCGTCCAGACGCTGGACCGCCGCATGCTGAAGGTCTTCCACGACCGCCAATGCTACCGCGGCCCGCTTTGGCTCGACGGCACGATCCCCGATGCCGCCACGCTGGAAGCGGTGTTCCGCCTGCTGCGCCGCGCCTGTCCGCGGTCGCCGCTCAGCCGCGCCAGCCTGTTGCCGGAACTTCCCGCCGGGCCGGAGACGGAGGCGCTGCTCGCCCGCTGCGGCTTCCGCAAGATCGGACCGGGCTACCAGACGGTCTGGTTCGACCTGACCCGCAACGAGGAGGCGATGCGCGCCGGCTTCGCCCGCGACTGGCGGCAGCGCTTGCGCGGGGCGGAGAAGGCCGGCCTCGTCCTCGACACCGATTGGAAGGCCGACAATCTGCCCTGGCTGATGAAGCAGGAGCACGACCAGGCGCTGGAGAAGGGCTTTCGTGCCATGACCGGGCCGCTGGCCGTCCGCCTGCGCAACGCCATGGTCAAGGGCGGTGGCCGCAATGACGGTGTGGTGATGGTGACGGCGCTCGACGGCCGCGCCCCGGTCGCTTGCGGCCTGTTCTTCCGCCATGGTGTCTGCGCCACCAGTCAGATCAGTTGGGCCAACGAGTCGGGCCGCAAGAGCGGCGCCATGCGGCTGGTGCTGTGGAAGGCCATGCAGGAGCTGAAGCAGCATGGCGTCCGCGCGCTCGATCTCGGCGGCATCAATCCCGACACAGCCCCCGGCGTCACCGAGTTCAAGCTCGGCACCGGCGGGGAGGCGGTGGAGACGGTCGGCCAATACCGCTGATGCGCTTTGCCTGATGATGGCCGGGACGGTTCCGGCTATCCTTACCTGCGTGCCGACTAGACACGCCCTTACCGCACGGGATGTCCGCCATGTCAGACCTCGAACCCCTGAAGCCCGGCGAAGCCGATGTCGCCATCGAACGCGCCATGCAGCAGCGGCCGAAGGCGATGATCATCCGCGACAAGCTGCAGAAGATGCTGGAGGACGAGAACACCGCCCGCCAGTTCGTCGGCGCCATCCGCAACATGATGAACAAGGAATAGGGACACCGGCGGCCTCCGCCGCCGGATTGCTTACCAGCCGGTCAGCAGCTGTTCGCCTTGTTGCAGCCCTTTTCCTCCACCGACGCCGGTGACGGAGTGCGCGCCAGCTGCAGGCCGCTGCGGCTGTCATCGAACATCTTCTCGATCGACCGCCGGGCCTGCTGGAAGGCCTGAAGCTCCCGCCCCTCCAGCTTCTCGCCGGTCGGCAGGTCGACGGAGCGCGGGTTCACCTGATGGCCCGTCTTCAACACCTCGTAATGCAGGTGCGGCCCGGTCGACCGTCCGGTGGTGCCGACATAGCCGATGATATCGCCCTGATCGACCCGCCCGCCGCGGCGGATCGACTTGGCGAAGCGGCTCATATGGGCATAGGCGGTGGAGATCTCGGTGTTGTGGCGGATGCGGACATAGTTGCCGTAGGAGCTGCTGCGTTCCGCGATCTCGATGGTGCCGCGGCCGGCCGCATAGATCGGCGTCCCGGTCGGCGCGGCGAAGTCCACGCCCTTGTGCATCTTGCTGAAGCCCAGGATCGGATGGTGGCGCATGCCGAAGCCGGAGGTGATGCGGGCGCCGTCGATGGGCGTGCGCAGCAGGGCGCGGCGGATGCTTTCGCCGTCGCCATTGTAATAGTCGATCCGCCCGTCGCGGGTCTTGAAGCGGTAGATCGGCATGGCGTCGCCGCTCAGCGTCAGCGAGGCATACAGCAGCTCGCCTTCGCCGGCCTCCTTGCCCTCCGTCGTGACCAGCTTCTCATACAGAATCTCGAAACGGTCGCCCGGCTGCAGGTCGCGCTGGAAATCGACGTCGTAGGAGAAGTTCTGGATGAACGCCATCATGACCGAGATCGGCACCCCGGCCTGGGCCCCCGCCTCGAACAGGCTGGAGCGGATGACGCCCTGGGCCGCCACCGGCTTGCGCGTGACCGGTTTCTCGATCTGGCTGGAGGTGAAGCCGGCATCGCCCTTGCGCGCGATCGACACCGACCGCAGCGGATCCGGCGCGAATTCGAACCCGACGAACTTGCGGGCACCGCCGCGACGCGGTTCGAACAGGACCGTCACATGCTGGCCGACCTGGAGACGACGTGGGTTATAGACCTCGCGCAATGCGGCCACCGCATCGTGGGCATCGTTGGCCGGCACATTGGCGGTGGACAGCAGATCCATCAGCGTATCGCCGCGGCCGATGGACAGGGTGTGGCGGTCGACCGGTCCGATGGCGCGTTCACTGTCCCCGGCATCGTCCTTGGCCTCGGAGTTGCTCTCCGCGCCCATGTTTGGCTTCACCGCCGGCTTGAAAGCATGGGGAACCCGGCCATTCGGCGCATCCGCGTTGCGCGCGACAACAGTCGCAGGCGTCAACGCACCGGCCGAGATGATGGCAAGCAAGGCGAGCGTGGGAAGGCGGGAGAGCCTCGAACGCACCGTCGTCCTCCTCCTGTAACCCCAGGGCCGCCCAGCGGGCTGTCGGCGATGGCCGTCACCAAAGGTGTTAAGCCTATAGATCGGACGATGCTGGACCGGTCCGACCCTGTCAACCGACACAAGACCGCAGGGGTGAACTCTGGGTGAACCCTATGGGAACACTATGGATTGGCGCGCTCGGACGGTCGCCGGCCACGCCGCGGTTGGTGGGTCGTTCCCTTACACTGAATCCGGTGCAGGCTCCGGTGAAAAACGAACCGTCAGGAATTTTTCATCGAAGCGCAAAAAAGCGCTTGCGTGGTTTGGGTGAGGGCGCCTATAACCCGCTCCACCGACGGCGGGGAGCTGATTGAGGCGCGGCGCTGGCGGCAGAAACGGATAAAGAAAACAGCAACTTAGCTGTTTAATCTTCCGGCTTCGACCGAAATTCTC